>JAQBFJ010000216.1:0-12929 GCA_032123435.1 Verrucomicrobiota bacterium | reverse complement strand
GGGATCGATCCCATGAAGAGGCGTTTTCCGTCTGATGAATCAACATACTGGGTGAAACAAAAGAAACCGCCGCGTGGGGTGGAAGATTATCGTAAGCAATATTAGCCCGCATATTTCAGAAGAATTGCATGCGTGTGGGGTAAGAAGTTGTGAAACAATGGTTTTGCGTGGTAATTAAAGATTGTTTGGTAACGTGAAATAAACGGGTTAGTTTAAATTGATTTGCAAAGGTTGGCAAAATGGACATTCTTGGCATCAGTGCTTTTTATCATGATTCCGCGGCGGCTTTGGTGCGTGATGGTGAGATTATCGCGGCAGCTCAGGAAGAGCGCTTCACAAGGACGAAACACGATTCGGGCTTTCCCCTTAATGCTGTTAAATATTGCCTGGCTGAAGGGCAAGTATCCTCCGGCGGAATTGATGCTGTTGCGTTTTACGATAAGCCGGTTTTGAAATTCGCGCGTATTCTGGAAATGTATTTTTCCGTTGCGCCGATGGGTTTAAAATCATTCATATCGGCTATGCCCGTATGGCTGAAGCGGAAGCTGTGGATACCGCTGGAAATCGAAAAAGCACTGGAATCCTGTGGATACAAGATGCCCGCTGATTTGTTTTTCTCCGAGCATCATGAATCTCATGCGGCGAGCGCCTTTTTCCCTTCTCCATACGGGAGCGCGGCATTATTGACACTGGATGGCGTTGGAGAGTGGGGAACAAGTTCAATGGGGCGCGGGGAGGGCAACAGGGTGGAGATTATCAAGGAATTGATGTTTCCGCATTCTCTGGGATTGCTGTATTCGGCGTTCACATATTTTGCCGGGTTCAGGGTCAATTCGGGTGAATACAAACTCATGGGTTTGGCGCCATATGGTGAGCCGAAATATGTGGATATCATTTTTAATGAACTTTGCGATTTGCGTGATGACGGGTCGTTCCGCTTGAATATGGAATATTTTAATTATCTTGGTGGTCTTACAATGACTGGCAGGAAGTTTGATAAACTTTTTGGCGGCCCGCCGCGCAAGGCGGAATCAGAGATCACGCAGAGAGAGATGGATATGGCTAGATCTATTCAGGTGGTCACGGAAGAGATAATTTTGCGTATGGCTCGGCATCTTAAGAATTTGACTGGTGAAAATAATCTATGTTTGGCTGGTGGTGTGGCTTTGAATTGTGTGGCAAACGGCAGGCTTCTGCGTGAAGGTCCGTTCAATAACATTTGGATTCAGCCGGCGGCAGGAGACGCCGGTGGCGCGCTGGGTTCCGCCCTTCTGGTCTGGTATATGATCAACGGAAAGGAGCGCTTGGCTGACGGTGTTCATGATTCGATGCATGGATCTTATCTGGGACCGGCTTTTGATGATGAAGAAATCAAGGCGTTTCTTGATAACAGAGGATATCCGGGGACGTGGCTGAATGAAGGACAATGGGCGGAAGAGTTGGCAAAGCTTATTGATGAACAGAATGTCATAGGGCTTTTTAACGGGAGGATGGAATTCGGGCCGCGTGCCCTCGGAAACAGGTCTATAATAGGGGATGCGCGTTCGCAGAAGATGCAGTCTATAATGAATCTAAAAATCAAGTACAGGGAATCATTCCGTCCTTTTGCTCCGTCGTGCCTGGTGGAGCGTGTAAATGATTTCTTCGATCTGGATAAGGCGTCGCCCTACATGTTGATTGTTGCGCCAGTAAAGGAAAACAGGCGCATAAAGAACAGTTGCAGTGAGGATATGTCTTTACGGGAAAGAGTTAATATGGCGCGTTCTGATGTGCCGGCAATTACCCATGTTGATTATTCAGCTCGTGTTCAGACAGTTGATTCTCGAACTAATCCTCGTTATTATGAGTTGATAAAAGCTTTTGAAGAGCGCAGTGGGTATGGTATTGTCATTAACACATCATTTAACGTCAGGGGTGAGCCGATCGTGTGTACGCCTGAGGACGCTTACAGATGTTTCATGCGGACCGAGATGGACTATCTTGTATTGGGCTCATATCTTCTTAAGAAGACAGACCAGCCGCCATGGCATGAGGAAAAAGACTGGCGTAAAGATCACGTCCTGGATTAGATTAAGGTTTTGACGGGGGAAAAGGGGAGAAGTTTGACCCGCCTGCAGAGCTTGAAGCCGCAGGCAATGCGGGCAGGCAGGATGGGGAAAAGAGAGAGTTTTAGACAGGATAACAGGATAAACAGGATTAAAATAAGACAGGATGGTTCAAGAAATCTGGATAAAAATATCCGCAGATTTCTTGAACAGTGTTCCTGATGGGGATCCGGCTTCGATCGCAATAGCGAACTACGCCGGGATATGGATCCGGCTTCGGGTTAAAGAACTACGCCGGGACAAAGGAGATGAGGTTGTCTCGGAGGTTTGCTCCATGACAACAACGTTGCATCAAATCCGGGATTGCGAAGCAATATTGGATTTGATGTAACCTCGGGTATCCTGTATTCTCTGTGCCTCTGTGAACTCCGTGGTTAATATGTATCCTGTCAAAAAATTGTATTTCCCTGGAATTCGAGGCGGGGACGGCGGGTGGTAAGAAAGAAGATTTTTACCACGGATGATGGGAAAGGTTGATAATGAGATTTTTAAGACATATGTTCCTCTTATTGAAAGAATTTGGCGGGTTCGCCTGGCAGAACAAGGCATGGTGGATAGTCCCCATTGTTATAGTCATGCTTTTAATGGCTCTTTTGATTGTTGTTGGTCAAAGCACGGTTCCTGCTTTTATCTATACTTTATTTTAATATGTTCATGCTGAATGGATTTTGCAATGACAGACGGTGGTGTAAAACTGAGTATCGCGGGCAGGGACAGGAGCGCTGATCTTGCTGAAGAACTTGTCGCGCAGGCGGAGCGGAGATCGAATCCTGATCTGACTGATAAAATTGAAAAAGAAAAGGACATTCTCTGCTTAAAGGAGTCAGGCGGGGCTGAGGATTATCAGGACAGGCATCTACTTCTTATGCGTTCGCGGAATTGCGTTGATCCGGCATCCTTTAATCTGCCTTCCGGCAAAGGCCTTATTGGTGTTTTGCTCCGTTTTGTTCGGCGTATATTCTGGAAAATATCGCGCTGGCAATGTGACGAAATGGCGTTCCGCCAGAACGCAATAAATGTGCATATGACTTATCAGCTTGAGTTTGAAAGAGACGCGCGTCGCAAACAGATTGCCGATCTTTCCAAACGTGTTGAAAAGCTGGAGAGGGTTTTAGATGAAAGGAATCGGGCATGATTCCGGATCGCGTAGATCAGATTCTGGCTGGTTTTGCTGATGGAGACGCGATATCGAGAGAGGCCCGTGATTTACGCCGTATTCTTCGCGGGCTCGGTTTTAAGTCCGAAATATTTGTTCCTTTTGACAGAACGGGGTTGAATGTGGCCGATGAATGTCGGCCTGTTGAATCCTATGATGGCGGATCTCCTAGTGATGTGGTCATATATCATTATTCAACGGGTTCTTTGGCGTCGGCTGTTTTTCTTGATGCTTCGGCACGCAAGATTGTACGATATCATAATATTACGCCAGCCCGTTTTTTCGAAGGATTTGACAGTGCTATTGCTGATGAGCTGAGGAATGCGCGTTCTGAGGCGGAGCTTCTTATTACGCGTGCTGACGCGTTGTGGGCTGTTTCCGAATTTAACGCGGAGGAACTGCGAAAAGCCGGCGCTTCCAAGGTATCTGTTGTGCCGTTATTCTTTTCTCTGGACAATCTGGCAATGGATCCTGACCGTGATATTCTGCGCAAATTCGGGGGAAAACTGAAGAACGTGTTGTTTGTGGGAAGGATAGCGCCGAACAAATGTGTGGAAGAACTCATACTTGCTTTTGCCTGGCTGAACAACATTGATCCGGCAACACGTTTACTGCTGGTTGGTTCTGAGCGGAGTTGTCCGCGTTATTACGCTATGCTGAGGATGTTGGCAGACAGGCTCGGCTTAACCAATGTTGTATTCGCGAAATTCATGACGAGCGCCCAGCTGGCGGCCTGTTACAGGTCCGCGGATTTATTTGTCTGCACCAGCAGGCATGAGGGTTACTGTTTGCCGCTGATAGAGGCCATGTCCTGCGGTGTGCCGGTGATGGCGCGTTCTATTGGCGGCATGCCGGAAGCCATGGGTGGTGCCGGTGTAATGTTCGATAATACTGAACCGCGCGTTCTGGCTGAGCTCATGAACAGGATGCTGATTGACAAATCATTGCGCGAAGAGGTCCTCAACTCGCAATCCGGTCGAATTGCTGAAATACGGGCGCGAGATATGGCAGGCGAGTTAAAAGGTCTTTTAACCTGAATATTGCATGAGAATCAGCAATAACCTTGGGTAGATAATCCATCCGCGGAGCATTACAATTGTAAATTTATTCAAACATGAATGTATACTTTGTCATCAGCAGGCAGAAAGTATCACGAAAGTCAGGAAAGAGCATCGGAAGACGGTGAAATATTTACGGCATGGGCTGGATATGCGTTCCAAGCCAGTTGTAGAGTTCTGTTACGGTTTGTCGGTACGTTTCGAGTGAATATTTTCCACGGGCCAGTTTTCCTGCGTTTTGCGCTAATGAGAGCCTGAGCGCCGGGTTGCTCGCGAGGCGTTCCATGCTTTGGGCGAATTGTTCAGGCTGGGCCGCGGTAAGGACCGCTGTTTCATTGTTGAGCACCTGTGTATGCGTTGTCAGATCGGTGGCCAGGATGGGTTTACCTGAGTCGAGATATGAATAAATTTTCATGGGTGTATTGCCACCCCGTGTTCTTGGCGATACCAGAACATCGGTCATTTCGAAAAGAGACATCATTTCAGATACGGGGCGGGGTCCGATGAAGTGTGTGTTGTTTTGTATTTTAAGGCTTTTTGCCGTTTCCCTGTACTTGTCAATATCCGGCTGGGTTCCTCCCGCGATGACCAGTTCCATGTTCTGAACTTTATTCTGCAGGATACTGAAGCTCTGCATGAGAAGATCAATTCCCTGGTATGGTTCAAGATTGCCAAGATAAAGGAAGCAGAATCCTTTTATGCCCAGTTCCTGTTTCAAGTTGTGATTTACGGGTATGGTTTTATCTATGAGCGATATATCTCTGAGTACGGCTATTTTAGTGGCTCCATATTGTTTGGCCAGGTCGGCGAGCGTGTCACAAACGGGTACAATGGCGAGCGCTTTCCGTACGGCTTTTTTTTCGAAGCATTTCATCAAAGGCAGAAGCGGCGCGAACAATTTGGAGTTTTCGGCGATTTGCCGGGGCATAGAAGAGTCCATGTCGTAAACATATGGGATTCCGTAATGTGTTCTTATGGACATTGCCATGAACACTGACTCTTCGACGGCGTGGACGATATCGTATCGGTTTTTCTTTGCCAGTCTCATTGCCTGGGGCAGCATGAAACAATCGCAGATTATTTTTTTCAGAGAGAATCCGGGTTTAATCCCGTGGATGAAACGCAGGTTCCGTATTCTATGAATAGCGGCGTTATTGGCTGGCGGTGCGTTTGATCCTTCATGATACGTGAGGATATCAACGGTGTTGCCGTTTTCGATCAGGGCTCTGGCAAGCAGATTCACGGCTATTGGTGTGCCGCGTTCCTGATAGAAGGGATGTGGCGCCAGTAGTAGAACTTTCATCCATTTCTTTCCGAAGTGCCAAAAAGTTTTCTGAGTTTATTATATCCAATAAGCTGATCGATCAGGAATGTTGTTGCGTATTGGAATGGTATTCCGCCCAGTGTCTTGCGCTGTAAGCGGTCGCATTTGCGGCATAATTGGAGTGATTCAATATTGTGACCGAACGCATGGCGCAGGTTTCTGTATGCTTCACCGTTCCATACTTCTTTTAGTGACGTATAGTTCACATTCCCCATGTTCATTTTAGCGTGGAAATCCTGTGGGCAGGGAGTCACTGTACCGTCCGCGCAGATTACCATGGAGTACCACGGGAAGGTACAGATTGAATAAGTGCGTGGCCCTGTTATTTCCGGCGCGCTTTCTTCTGCCCATATGTATTCATCCTTTTCGATTACTTCATTAACCCCGGCATCGAGAAAGCGTTTTCGACAGGCATTGATTTTATTCTGATCTTCAGTCGGGTCGGGGTTCCGGAAACGGATTTTCTCTACTACGATGTAAGGTTGTTTCAGCTTCATGGCATTACGTGTTCGGGCGAGCCGCAATATGTTTTCCACAGTTGTCTCGAAATCAGCGCCTTTTCGTATGGATTCGTAGGAGCGCTTTTCGAATCCATCCACTGAAAACGAAACAAGGTTGGGCGCGGCGGCGAGCAGTTTCTGAGTTTTTACTTCATCCAGTAACGTGCCGTTGGTATGAAAACGGGTTTTGATTTTGGCTCTGCGCGCGTAGGTTATCATGTCAAAAAGAGCCGGGTTAAGCAGAGGCTCCCCTCTGTGGTGCAGGTACATGTCTCTGGTAAAACATTTAGCCTCATCGACTATTTTCTGGAACAGCGTGAAATCCATGAGTCCTTTTTTAGAGGCTGAGACGTCCTTGTTGGGGCACATTACACAGCGCAAATTGCAAATGCTGGAAGTTTCGACCCATAGGCGTATGGGCATGGCACGCACGGCCTGGCTTTTACGGCGGTAGTCAATAAATATGTTAAACAAGCGTGCAAGCATCATTTAATTCACCGTGAGATAAGGATCTTTCCATGTTTATGATGAGACATTAAATTGTTTGTTTGTTGACTTTATCCTAATGGGCTTGATAAGGCAAGATGTGAAGTTGGTTGATTTTGGAGGGTATCGAGAAGGTATGCGAATCATAGCTGACACACATATTCATTTTTACTCATGTTACGACATGGATATGGCGTGCAGGAGCCTTGCGGAAAACCTGGGTCGCATGGGTGGAGACGGTGTAAAGGTGGCGGTTTTAGCCGAGCGGACAGGTTGTCATTACTACGCGGATCTTAAAAGGGGGCGCAAACTTAAGTTGGGCGGAGATTTTGAGGTATTACCTTCGGAAGATGGTGATGGGTTGGTCATACGCGGCAATGATGGCAGTAAGGTATATCTTGTTCCTGGCCGCCAGATAGTTACGGCTGAAAATATTGAGGTATTGGCATTGACGTTTGATCTTCGGATCCCGGATTATTTGCCTTTAAAAGAAGTGATAAAAGGGGTGTTGGATTTTGGTGCTGTGCCGGTATTGAGTTGGGCGCCTGGCAAATGGTTTTTTGCCAGGGGACGTTTAATCATGGATATAATGGACGCTTTTTCTCCTGGTCAGCTTTTGATTGGTGACACCTCTTTAAGGCCAATAGGCTGGGCTGAGCCTGCGTTGATGCGGCGTGCGGCGGGGCTGGGGTTTGGAGTAGTTGCCGGTTCGGATCCATTGCCGATTTCAGGTGAAGAGGCACGATTGGGGGCTTACGCGTCTATTTTTGAAGGAGATTTTGATGTTGATAATCCGGTCGTATCGATACGCAATTTGCTTACTGCTGAAAGAGGGCGGGGTGTTCGGGCGGGCAGGCGGTGCGGGTTGCTGGGTGTGGTTGCGCGGCTGATAAAGAACGCAAAGTCAAAGAAGGATGTGTAAACTGTATTCTTCTTGGCTTTAATTGCCTTCATGGGGGGCTTATAACTTATTTGGTCCGGATCAGTACGATAAGCTATTTTTTCCTGAAAAAGTAATGCGGGTTCTTGGCGATTAGATCGTATCGTTGTGTTTCTATTACTTCTTTAACAACCTTGCATACACCCATTTTTGTGAAATCAGCCGAATCGTCAAAAAGAATAAAGCCCCCCTTTTCCAGGAATTTGTCGCAATTGTCAAAATCCCGTCTGGCGAAATCATATTTATGATTTCCGTCAATATAGCAGAAGCTTATTGTGCCACCCAGTTTGACCGTGCGTCCGAACACATCATTGTGCGTGGTTCCGTTTTCCCATTCTTTGAAAAACTCGTCTGAGAAAAGTTCAATCGCGTAAGGCAGGTCGTTCCGACTGAACATTTTTACGTTATGCAAGAAGGTATCTTTTGTGAACATCTGATATTCTTCAAATGTAATGGATTTGGAATCCGCCAGCATTTTGCCGAAGGTGCTTCTTTCAAGAATCCACTTGTCACATGTTATGAGAAGATTCTTTGCATTGTTTCTTTCCTTGAGATATGTGATTACGTTGGTTGACAGGCCGCAAAAAGATCCTATTTCAACCAGAGGTGCATCGCTTGGAAGGTTTTTTATGGCATAATCCATGCACCAGACATTTCCCCGTGCCAGCATGCCTGCGTTCACAAAGTTCAGCCAGCCCAGATATTCTGTCCATAATACGTTTGATGGCTGAGTATCCAGATTGTTTATTTTTCTTGCGAGGCGTCGGTTGAGGCCGCTCAGACACCTGGAAAGATATGTTTTAAAGTTTTGTTTGGCAATATTCATGTTTTTCTTTTAAAACTCCTCCTCGGAATTGTGACGTATGTTACGCCAAAATCCGATCAGCATGTGTTTTTGATGGTATGATTATGATTCATCAGAATGTTTTTCCGTCTGTTTAGTATAGCGTAGTTCCCAGAGCTTGGCGTATTTGATAAAAACGCCGTAGGCGACTATCACAGCTATTATAAGTCCGGGCAATCCATCCATGAACCCTCTCTTCAGAATGTAGCCACGAATGAACCTGAGAAAAGGTCTGAACATTATATCGGTTATTTTGAATGGCGTGTTATTGTCATACCAGCCCTTGGCGGTGATGCTGGAGAATCTATTGAGCGTGTTTAATTGGTCGGTAATATTATCGTATGTATAGTGGTACATATGGTTCTTTAATAATTTTACCGGTCCATTCACGGTTGTTCTGTCATGAGGTTCCTTGCCGCCGCATATGCCTTTGTCTTTTCTGAACAGTCTGAGTTTTATGTCCGGGTACCAATCTCCATGAGAGATCCATCTGCCGAGGAAATAGACCATACGTGGGAATTCATAGCCTGCGTAATGTGTGCATTGACCGTTTCGGAAATCGGTTAGAATTTCCTCCTTCAGTTCAGGTGAGATTTCCTCGTCGGCATCTATGAACAATATCCATGGTGTTTTGGCTAGATCCTTGATCAGGTTCTTTTGTCCGATATAGCCAAGCCATTTGTGTTTATAGACCCGGTCTGTGTATTCCCGGCATATCTCGACAGTTCGGTCCGTGCTGAAGCTGTCGACTACGATGATTTCATCGGCCCACTTGACGCTTTCGAGGCATCGGCGGATATTTCTTTCTTCGTTGCCGGCAGTAATACAAGCTGATATTTGTTCTTGCATAACGGGGTAATAGTCGCATTTTCGTTTCAATATGTCCATACGTGAGTTCTGTTTGAATATTGTGATTTATCTTACAGGTATGATAACTTACTGGAATGAGAAATATTTCGAGTCAAAATGATCTTAGTGTTCTTCTTCAGTCAAAAGCCGGGCATGTGCATTTTATTGGCGTATGCGGAGTGGGCATGGCAGGGCTTGCCGTGATGATAAGGGGCAGAGGTTTCAAGGTAACGGGCTGTGACGTGGCGGCCAATGAGAATTTGGTTTCAATGCTGGCCGGACACGGGGTGAAAGTTGAGCTAAAGCATAATCCCGAACATCTTGAAGCCGGTGTTGATTGGGTGATAAAAAGTTCGGCTGTATCTTCCGGTGTTGATGAGGTGCTTCATGCTGACAGGCTTGGATTGCCGGTGTTTGCGCGTGGAGCTGTCCTTGCCGAGATTATCCGGGATGAAAAATCTGTTGCCGTTGGCGGGACACACGGCAAGACCACCACAACTGCTTTCATGGTTCAGCTTCTTCAGCAATCAGGCTGGGACCCGTCGTGGTGTACTGGTTCAGAGCCGGGCGGCGGCGGCGGAGCCGGAATTGGCAGTGGTCCGATCATTGTGGAAGCTGATGAGAGTGACGGTACTATTGCGTCGTATAAACCTGATATAGCTGTTGTTACGAATATTGAGATGGATCACATGGAACATTTCCATGATGAAGCATCGCTGGAATCATGTTTTCTTGATTTTACTGCCGGTGCGACGCGTAAGATAGTGTTTGGAGCGGATGACGCGCGTACGTGGGCCTTATTCAACGGACGCAGGAATTCTGTTTCGTATGGGTTCAGTGAGAGGGCTGATATCAGATGTGTGGATCTTGCGGTGACGCCGGATTCGCTTAGTTTTGATCTGGTCCGGCAGGGCGAAAGACTGGGTCGTATTGATTTGCCCGTAACAGGTGAGCATAACGCGTTTAATGCTACTGGTGCGGCTGTTGCGGCCATGGAACTGGGCTTAACTTTTGAAGAGATTAGAAGGGCTTTCAGGGCAGTTTCACTGCCGCGCAGGCGTTTTGAACGGGTCGCGGAACATGGTGGTATTATTGTCATTTCAGATTACGCGCATCATCCTTCCGAGATATCTGCGCTTGTACACGCGGCCCAGCGGCTGAAGCATAAGCGCATTATAGCTGTTTTTCAGCCGCATCGTTACAGCAGAACGCTGGCCTTGAGGACTCAATTTCCATGTGCGTTTAATGGTGTTGACGAGCTGATTTTGACGCCTGTATACGCAGCGTCTGAAAAGCAGATGCCGGGCGGGATGGTGTGGGATTTATACTCTGAATTCAGAAAACATGAAAGGGACAAAAGCGACGGAGCCGATCAAGGGGACCGGTGTACGTGTACGGGATTATCTCGTGTACATTGCGCGAGATCGCTTTGTGAAGCATGGGCATACATCAGGCGTGAGTTAAGGGAAGGTGACATGCTTCTACTTGTTGGTGCTGGTGATGTTAACAGAATAGGAGAATGGGCCCGGATAGAGAACTGCGGAGCGCAGGCGGCTGAAGAGCGTGAGAAGCTGGAGTCGGATAAGATTTGGCAAGGCATGGATTCGATTATTCGTTTCAATGAGCCGCTTTCTGTCAAGACGACGTTGAAAGTTGGCGGTGTGGCGGATGTATGGGTTCAAGCTGGTTCCATTTCGGATTTGATGATTCTGTTGAAATGGGCGCGCGAGCGAAGGGTACCGTTTAATCTATTTGGAGCAGGCAGTAATATGCTGGTCAGTGATCTTGGTGTGCGCGGCATAACAGCGCGTCTTGATGGTGGAGAATTCAATAATATTCGCGAAGAAAACGGCGTGATCCTTGTGGGGGCCGGGTTAAGTGTCGCGAATCTGCTTTCATGGTTGACGGAAAAAGGGTGGGCAGGCCTTGAGTTTCTTGAAGGAATACCTGGCAGTTTGGGCGGTTGTTTGCGGATGAATGCCGGTGCGTTTGGGGGTGTACTGGGAGAACATGTTGAATGGATTCGTTGTTTGAATAAAGACGGCGAATCGAGTATAGTTTATGGATCTGCAATGGGATTTGGTTATCGCAAGTGCAGTTCACTTGTGAATATGATTGCTGTTGAGGCTGGACTTAAGCTGGAACGGGGCGATAAAGTCGAGATAAAACAGCGTCGCGCGGAGATGGGCAAGCGTCGTCAATGGATGCGTGGTTTTCGTTCGGCTGGGTCGGTGTTTAAGAATCCGGAAACCGGTGAAAGTGCCGGCAGGTTAATCGAAGGGGCCGGTTGGAAAGGACATAGGGTTGGCTATGCGTTTGTATGCGAGCGGCACGCAAACATTATTGTTGTTGAAAATGGGGCCAGTGCGTCTGACGTGATGGCTTTACAGGAAATGATTCGAGCGGATATTTTTAATAGAACTGGAATTTACCTGGAATCAGAAATTGTTTTTATGGGTATGGATGATATTGATTTTGTGACAAACACGGGTAAAATAACTTGAATATGAAAAGGTTCAATAATGTCGCAGTTCTTATGGGCGGATTTTCTGCCGAGCGGGATGTTTCATTAAATTCCGGCAAAGCAGTGTCCGGCGGGTTGAAAGAAGTCGGCTACAAGGTAACGGAAATAGATGTAAAAAACCGTGACTTCGTTCTGCCTTCCGATATTGATGCTGTTTTTATTGCCTTGCATGGTGAGTTTGGAGAGGACGGTCAGGTACAGGCTATACTGGAGAAAGAAGGCGTGCCGTATACGGGATCGGGCCCGAGCGCGAGCAGATCTGCGTTCAACAAAGCTTTAACAAAAAAGCTTCTTGCAAACAGCGAGATCTTATCTCCGGCGTATGAAATATTGAAGAAAGGTGACGAACGGAATCTTTCTCTTCCTGTTGTCGTGAAGCCGTCGAGCCAGGGATCCAGCATTGGTGTTCACAGAGTAATGACGGAACAGGAGTGGCCGGAAGCAATTGCTGATGCGCGGCTATACGGTTCTGAAACGGTTGTGGAAACATATATTGGCGGCAGGGAGTTGACTGTCGGCATTCTTGGTGATGTTGCTTTGCCGCTGGTTGAGATTCAAGCGCCGGAAAGCTGGTATGATTACAGGGCGAAGTATAGTAAGGGCACAAGTAAATATGTGGTGCCGGCCCAGGTTGATGATAAGATCAAGTTTAAATGTCAGTCGTTAGCCATACGGACATTTTACGCGCTGGGTTGTCGTGGTTTTGCCCGTGTTGATTTTCGTGTTTCCGCAGATGGTGAAGTTTACGTGTTAGAACTGAACAGTATTCCGGGTTTTACGGAAACAAGTCTGCTTCCCAAGGCGGCTGCTGCCGCCGGGATAGGTTTTTGCGAATTATGTGATAATATTATAAACATGGCGGAGACGGGAGTTGTTTCATAGAGAAAGCCATGGGGGTAGTGAAAAAAAACAGAATGAAAAAACGGGCATGATTAAAAAGAATTGAATGTCCAATAACCAAGTGTGGGGAAGGGAATATTTACCACGGAGTACACCCGCCTACGCAAGAGAGCTTCGGCGAGGCGCGGCGGAGGAGGAGAAAGAAGGAGAAGAGAGAGTTTTTACCACAGAGACACGGAGATTCGGAGAAGAGAGTTGATTTAATTCCGGGACTGACGTCCGAAATTAAATCAATACTTTGCA
>JAQBFJ010000215.1:0-5438 GCA_032123435.1 Verrucomicrobiota bacterium | reverse complement strand
CATCGAAATCGCTATCGAAATCGCTATCGAAATCGAAGCATCGTAACGATCGCGACTCCGATCCCGATAGCGATTTGGATGTTGAACCGTATCTATCTGGTTAATCCTGTTATCCTGTCTATGCGGTTTTTTCTTCACGCCTGTCTCAGGGCCCATTTTTCTCCAAAAATCAGCGTTGACAGAAAAGACAATAAGGTGTAAGTTATAGACGATACAAGCGGTATCAATGGAGGCGGGTATGCAAAACAAGGCTATTACAGGGCGTTTTTCAAAAAACGAGCGTTTGGCGTTTACATTGATTGAGCTTATGATTGTTATAGCTATTATTGGAATTCTGTCTGGGTTGTCAATGGGAATTGCCGGATATGCTAGGCGCAAGGCGCAGGAGGGCAAGGCGCGCGGAGAAATCGAGAAATTACAGTATGTTTTGCAGAATTATTTAATGGAAAACGGCACATATCCTGTATTGTTAGCGTTGCCGGATCTTACGAATATGTTTCCTGCTGATGTTGATCTGATTGATCCATGGAAAGAAGACTACGTGTATGTAAGAACATCAGCCAGCGGATTCAGGCTTTATTCGAAGGGGATAGACTGCAAAGATGGTAATAATGAGGATAACGCGGATAATATTGAGGCTGGAAGGTAATATATGAAGAAATTATTACAAAAACAGGTACGGACTGTCAGTAGCGACGGATTTACGTTAATTGAGCTTCTTGTGGTAATAGCAATTATGGGAATGTTGATGGGAATGCTCTTTCCGGCGGTAGCAAGCGCCCGGCGTCATGCGAGGAGGACGGCTACGATAGCTGAAATTAAGAATATAGAGCTGGCATGGCAGAGATATTATGCTGAATACCGGCGCTGGCCATCCGTGTTTGGAGGTATGAACCCTGAGATCTTTCCTATTCCTGTAATGGGAACTATTGCCAAGGTGCTTGAAGGTGAAAATGAGAATGGTCAGAATCCGAAAAAATTTCGGTTCATGAGTTTCAAGGATCATAATGAGGCCGGGGTTCCTGTCAGTCCGTTCTTCTTCAGACAAAGCCCTGTTATAAATCCGCTTCAGTCGGTATATTTCTGCAAGTTCGACACGGATTTTGACAACAAGATACGCCCTGGCATGGGCGGGGCGCCGTTTGATCCGCCGGACAACGAAGTGGATGCGTCGGTTATTGTCTGGACGGTTGATGAATCAGGCGGAAAGAATGAATTGTTTGGCAGTTGGGAAGAGTAACGGAAAACGATATTGGCAGGAGCAGATTATGGAGTTCAAGGCAAAAATCACTTATGGTCGTTACGGATTCACATTGCTGGAGATGCTGGTTGTTATCGCGATTATAGGGTTATTAACCGGAATGTTGTTTCCCGCTGTTGCAGCGGCTAAAAAAGCCGCTAAGAAGCGTAAGGCGATAAGTGAAGGCATGAACATTGCTCATGCGGCAAAGGCGTACAAGACGGTTTACGGGAAGTGGCCCGGTCAGGTTCAGGATGCGGTGGATAAAACGTATTACGGTTTCGGTGCGGGTGGCGGTTACTTTAACCAGACAAATGTGATCGGTGCGATGGTTGTCGGAAACACGTATCATAATCCAAGGGACAAGGTGTTTCTGGATCTGCCTGTTGGCTGGCAGACGAACGGCTGGCGCGATCCATGGAATGAGCATTATTACATTGCCATGGACGAGAACGAGGATGGCTTTGTTACGATCAGTGTTGACAGCAAGACATATGTGGCAACAGGCGAGTCAGCGGTGGTTGTGTCGCATCCGCCGAACAGTACAATCTGGGTGAAATCATGGACACATCAATAAAAATAACAGAACGTAAGCATGTAAGCGGCTTCACGCTGATAGAGTTGATGGTTGTGATGCTGATCATGGCCATCATGATGGGTATAGCTATGGTTGGATTCTCGGATTGGGCGCGCGGCACGGGGATGCAGGGCGCCTCCATGAATGTTAAATCGTCAATAGCGCTGGCGCGGCAGTGGGCTATAACGCACCGCAAGAAGACGACATTCTTATGCACGGACGATTATTACGTTATTTCCTGTGGTGTCGATAATGTTGGAGGAACCAATTATCTGCCTGAAGGGCTTGAGTTTGAGGCAGGACTGGATTTTACATTCAGGCTTGACGGAAGCTGTACCGGCAATACGTTGCCGAGGGAACTGGTAATAAAAGAATCAGACAAGGAGACGAATTATCTGCAGACGGTAATTCAGGTATATCCTATTACCGGCCGGGCCCGGGTTAAGAAGTAGCGTATATTTTTTAGTGGACAAGGAGATTGCTGAGATGAGCGCGATAATTAAAAAATACCGTATAAAATTTGCGGGATCAGCGGGCGATACTGCTAAGGATGGTTTTACACTGTTGGAAGTTGTGCTGGCACTCCTTGTTGTGGCTATAGGTGTGTTGGCAGTGTTCGGGCTGATAAGTTTCGGGCTGGACGCGAGTCAGCAGGGAGTGAACGATACTTTGTCGGCCTTGTTTGCTGATGATGTTTTTAACGGGTTACGCGCGAGCAGTATCGCGGCTTCAGATGAAGGGAAGTGGCTTGACTTCTGGCAGGATTTTTCGACATGTCAGACGTCTGTTACTTTCGCGGCATGGCGAACATGGGATGGTGTTTTGGAAAAGAAGGCGAGTTTAGGGGCGCCAACATGGTCAACTGACGGGCCTGTGTATATTAAGTGTACTAAATCGAACCTGGGCACATATGCCGCAGCATATCGGGCTGTGCTGAAATGCAAACCATTCGTCGGGCGTCCGATAAGCACACCGAACCTTATTAATCATACAATAAGATATGCGCTTGAGGTCAGGCCGGACTCATCGTCGGATCCACGATACTTCGGAGTTACCTTGACGATGTGGCCAGGCGAGTTCGGTGACATGACGAAACAAAGATCAACAATTTTCTATTCGGAGTTTGGTAATCCGGGTAATATGTAATTAATAATGAAAGCGTGCTGAAAACTTTATTATGAAGAAACACTGTAATTCTGATATGTCACGCGGACCGGCATTTGCGGGTGGTTTCACTCTGATTGAACTGCTCTCGGCGATGGCGATTCTGATAATGATTGTTACGATGATGACCAGGATTTTTGTTGAAAGCGAAAGAGCGTGGCAGTTGGGCGTCGGCAGGGCTGAGATCAATACTGAGGGCAGGGCGGCGTTGAACATGATTGCGCATGATCTTCAATACGCGGTAGCCGACAATATTCTTACATTCGCGATGGGGCGTGACAGAAGAATTGATTCGGGAGACACCGCAGCAGAGGCCGATGCTACGTCCTATGGATTTAAGAATGACGAGATATGTTTTGTGTCGCTTCAGCATGATTCGTCAGGCGGTTCGTTCCGCACGGCAAGGGAGATTCATTACTGGGTGCAGGAAATGGAAGATGAGAATGACAACAAATTAGGGCGATATGAGCTTATGCGCGGTTACTTTTCGGCCTCGCTCTATGGGGGTGACTATGAAGACCATTGTTATCACAACAGGGAGTGGTGGACCGATGAGGGCGCCGGGCGCCCGACATATGTTTCGCAGGGCGTTGTGGCTGAAAACATAGCGGCCGTGGCGTTTTTTGCGCCGAATGAGTTGGGAACGATTTCACGTCAGTATAGGTCGGCTGAAAATACCGAGGAATTACACACAAACAGGGTTCCGCAATATGTTGATATTTACATAGAGGCGCTCAGTGAACGGGATGCCGAAAAGGCCGGGCATATGACATGGCTTGCGGCGAACAGACCCAGTTGGGGTGTAACGACTAATGACATGAAAGGTTTTGTCGAGAAAAGCATACGGCGATATACGACTAGAGTGTTTTTTCATAACAGATTCGGTTATATGGATCGGTCAGATGAGCGATTCAGATAATGAAACGTGAAACGGCGCGCGAACTGGATTTCGCCGTAACGCGGATTTTCACGGAGGTGATAATATGAACAGCAAATTGTTGAAAAAGAAAGCAAATGACGGAGTAGCGCTGATCATTGTGTTGGGATTATTGTCGGTGCTGACAATGCTTACGGTGGCGTTCGCGATATCCATGCGTGTTGAGCGGTTAGCGGCGCGGAATTATGCTGATGGTGTGCGGGCACAGCATCTTGTCAGAGTGGCAATGGAAAGAGCAATGGACGAAATTCAAACCCAGATGTCAGATCCGCACTGTCAGTATTACCCGGATTGGCCGAATCACGCTATTGGTTCCACGGCATCAGGTGCTCTTGTTGATCCACCTCTTTTTATGGGAGAGGCCATGAATCTGGTGCCGGGCGTCCTGCATGGTGGCGCTGCTGCCGTTTCTGCCTCCACAAGCTGGCAGAATATTACTGATTTTTCTGGTGAGACTGTCGGGAGGGTGGCGTTTATCGTAGCTGATTGTTCCGGTTTGATTGACATGAATTTCATGGGCGGCGCTAATCGGCACTGGAGTACAAACATAAATGAGGTTGATATTTCAGGGCTGTTCGGCAGTGCCGCGGTGGCAGATGATTTCCTTTATTTCAGGACGAACCTTTTTATGCGCTATGAAACAGCCGCGGAATTCAAGGCGATGAATACCGCTTACGCTCAGGCGGCGCCGTATGTTGTAGCGTTTTCGTATGACCGGAACAAGGATGAATATCCTGACTATACAACCGCCAACCTCGCGCTGGTGGGTACGCCGCAGGTTGTTCTGAAACCAAAATTTCATATTAATGATATCACGAATTATCCGTGTTACTATGATCTTGGTAATTACGCCAGTTATCGGGACGCGTACGCCAGCTACCAACCCAGTTTTGACGGGACTAAGAATTTCAGGGATCATTACTGGGATAAGCTTATTCGACTGTTGCAGGACGGACTTCCGAATGAAGGGGACAGGTACGATGATATTATGTATAATCTCCTTAATTATCTTGATCCGGATCGTGTGCCGCAGTGCGGGGAAAACTGGCCTTGGCGGCATACTGAAGGAAATGAAGCTGTGCCGCTCATTAATGAGGTGGTGTTTCAGAAGGTTGAAAGCCCGCCGTGGCCCCACGAGAACCATTACGCGTTCCATATTGAACTGTGGTTTCCGTACGCGCCGGTTGTTGTTTCGGCGGCGGACAGATTCGAACTGCATGTGGGCGTTTTCGGGCCGACCTTTGCTGACGCGCCGCCTGAAATCGGGACTAATAATGTATTGGAATATACCATGGTTGACGATGATCTCGAATGGACGTGGGCGAGCAACGAGTGGTCGTTCGTCATGAATATCGAAACCATGGCGTTCAATACAGCGAGTGAGATCATCGTTATATCCTCGCCAACGAATAAATACATATCGTTCCCTTATGTTATGACCAATGGCGAGACGGCATACGCGCCGCTCGGTGATGGTGTTATCATTACTAACGAGTATGGAAATACCGTGGTCATGAGCA
>JAQBFJ010000214.1:0-2569 GCA_032123435.1 Verrucomicrobiota bacterium | reverse complement strand
GTCTCCGCTATGCTACGCCCAGGCAAGCCAGTCTCCGCTATGCTACGCCCAGGCAAGCCAGTCTCCGCTATGCTACGCCCAGGCAAGCCAGTCTCCGCTATGCTACGCCCAGGCAAGCCAGGCTGCGCTACGCCCCGATATCCATACATCAATCAATCTGTAATGTTACACCAAAAATCTTTAACTCGCCACCATTGCCCTGCTACGCCATCCAGTAATCCTGTCAAAAATTCCCTCTTTGTGCCTCAGGCGGAGAAGCAGGGTCAAAATCTTTTCCTTTAAAACAAACTATAAAAACCTATATACCGCTTTGAATAAATTATCAGGGTCAGCATCGGCTACAAATTTCTTTATACATTTGATCCGGCTGTAACGAGCCGATGCTTCTTCCTCATTCTGACAACTTTCATCATATAAAACAACAGGTGTTAAATTTAAACTTGGCATAACCTGTATCAGAGAAGCAACAGCACTGCCGTTCAGTCTCGGCAGAATTTCCTTCATCAAAATAACATCCGGCTTGAAGACAGACACCCGCTCCAGGACCTCCGGCCCGCTTTTCACCACCTCAATATCATGACCAGCCGTCTCCACCATCTTCTGTATCAGCCCCGCCCTGCCCACGTCATCTTCCGCCAACAGAATACGCTTCCTGACACGCTCCTGTTTCTCCATCACTACTTTCTTCCTTCCAATAATCTCTTTTATCTTGCGCAGAAGAACAGCTTCCGGACACGGTTTGCCAAGAAACCCGTCCACCTCAACAGTGTCAAAAAACTCTTTCATTGTGGCGCGTGCGGTAAGAACAAGCACAGGATGACTTGTTTTTCCTTCCGGCGAAGATATTCTTTTCAGGAATCCTACGCCACCCATACCCGGCATGCTGATATCCAGAAGTATCAGATCGGGCGACACTTTCTCCAATTGCTCAAGCGCCTCCTCACCACTGCGGGCCAGGATCACATCAAAACCTTCCGACACAAGATAGTCGCGCACAGATATGAGCAGATGTCTTTCGTCGTCCACCACCATGATCTTACTTTTTCCGGAATCATTCATTACTTATTCTCCACAGTCCCCACCGGGGTTTCACTTAATCGTTCACCCACCGCCATGCAATCTTCAAGACAGTTAAGAAGATCTTTTTCCCGCCACGGATGCACCAGAACCGGCAATCCGAGACCATCTACGATTTCTTTCTTCGGTCCTTCCGTTTCATCAGCACCAGTTATGACGAAAACGGGAATATTACGCAAGTTTTCATCATTACTGATATTGCCCAGAATAATGCCCCCATCCATGCCGGACCCGATCCAATCAAC
Source organism: Verrucomicrobiota bacterium (assembly GCA_032123435.1). Taxonomy (GTDB): domain Bacteria; phylum Verrucomicrobiota; class Kiritimatiellia; order UBA8416; family JAQBFJ01; genus JAQBFJ01. The sequence goes on along the minus strand of JAQBFJ010000214.1, from coordinate 1,247 downwards.
ACACACTACATCAGGCGCTGCTTCCCCTACGACCTCCGCGTTTACGCCGCTTAATGCACCGTATACGACCTCAAAAGCATAATCCGTCATCTGCTTTATCAAGGTATCGCGAATGGATTCATCATCTGAAACCACCAAAACCTTCGCGGGATTCGCCGCAGGCAGGGAAATGGAAACCATGGTTCCCTCCTCCTTGCCTGGAGGTGGACTTGCCACACTCAATGTTCCACCGTGAAATTCAACTATTTCCCGACATATAGCCAGCCCCAAACCTGTGCCGCTCACAAATTCGCCTACACGGAAAAAACGTTCAGAGACCCTTGATAAGTATTCTGATTCTATCCCGATCCCTGTGTCCTCCACATTCAGGACAATAAAACCAGGTTTTTCATCATCTGTTTCTACTGTAACTGATATATTCCCGCCGCGTCTATTAAATTTGATCGCGTTTTTCAATATGTTAACAACGGCACGCTCCATTCTGCGCCGGTCACAATTAATAAAACCATTGGCATTTATAGAAAGCGTCATGGTCAACTGCTCCGCTTCAGCTTGAATCCGTAAAGCATCAACACATCTGTGTACAAGCCACGGAAACTGGGCCATACCCTTTTTTAGAACAAGCGCCTTGGCTTCAATACGGCTGACATCAAGAATATCTTCAACTGTCCCTGCCAGTCTTTGCGCATCTCCTTTGATCATTTCCACGTAAGACACCATACCTTCGGGAATCGGCCCGAAAATGCCGCGAAGAATATTTCCCGCCATATACCCTATCGACGCCAAAGGCGTTCTGAATTCATGGGATACATTAGAGACAAACAGGGATTTCGCCTTGTCATGCTCCTGTAATTTGTCGATGGCCTCGTTTAATTCTGCATTGACCCTGGCAAGTTCCTGAACCCTTTCTTCCAACTGATCATGCGCCAGACGTAAAGCATCTTCCGCCTGTTTCCTGAGTGTAACATCACGAATAAAGAAACACAGAAAATCCTTCTCGCCGGAAATGTAACAAAGACGACTGGTCGAAATTTCCGCGGGAAATTCGGTCCCGTCCTTGCGCTCACACTGTGCTTCCATGAGTGTGAATTTGTCATTCTCAAGATTGCGGCAGATAGTATTGACAACGGAATCGTCAAGACCAGGAATAATCTGAGATATGTGCATCCGGCAGAATTCTTCCATGCTGTAGAAAAAAAACTGCACAGCCCGCACGTTGGCTTCAACTATATTACCGTCCAGGTCGG
>JAQBFJ010000213.1:0-2516 GCA_032123435.1 Verrucomicrobiota bacterium | reverse complement strand
GGAGGAACATCCTTCGACAGTCCCGCGCCGCCACCGAGCATAACTAATTTGCCTATTCTCACGAACTGATGTATTCCAACGTTGCCGCTTATGAACGCCTTGTCTCCTACTTCTACATAACCGGCAAGCAAAGCTCCGTTTGCCACTATGACATTATTCCCCAGTTTCACATTATGCGCGAAATGCGAAAATGCCATAAGAAAACAGTTATGCCCTATTTCGGTAACAGTTCCCTCTTTGGAGCCTCTATGGATTGTAACTCCTTCCCGTATTACGCAATCGGCTCCCACATTAACATAGGACTCCACCCCTTTAAATCCTGTATCCTGCGGCAAATCCCCAATCACAGCTCCAGAATGGATCATGCAGTTCCGGTCAATTGATGTATAATCCAACACGCTGACATGTGGACCAATAACACATCCATCTCCAATCTTTACCTTGCCTGCTATATAGGCGAACGGTCCCACGGTAACGTCCCGTCCCAATTCCGCATTTTCGTCTATAACGGCCGTTTTATGAATCATTACAAATAACCTTTCTCCGCCCTGAAACACCAGCTTGACCGGAATATTACATTAAGCATTGCTTACTTTAAACATGAGTTCAAATAAATTACAATTAAAGATCACTATTAAAAACTCACTGTCCCTTCTTCGCGCATACTGAAAAAACTTTTCCCGGTATCCCTGCCATTACCAAGAATCACGTGATCCAATACCTTTATATCTATGACCTTGCCAGCGTCCACCAGTTGTTTCGTAATACGAATATCTTCAGCAGACGGCGCAGGATCGCCGGACGGATGGTTATGCGCAACGACGACAGCCGCGGTCGCGGTACGAATCGCCTCCCTGAACACTTCGCGCGGATGAACAAGACTCGCATCAAGCAGACCTCTGGTAACATCACGAGGCTGGCCTTTTAAATAGTTTTTGGCATCCAGATGCAGAACCCAAAACACTTCCGTATCCAGAGTTTTAACCCTGTTCTCAAGCAAGCGCATGGCGTCTTCCGGTTTTCTAACGACGAACCTGCTCGGCAGATTTTCCTGCACCATATTCTTTCCAACCTGCAATGCTGCCATCAGTACCTGTGCTTTCACCTTGCCAAGTCCTTTATAACGAGCGCTTGAGCACAACTCTTCTACGGAAGAAGAGGCAAGCGCGGTTAATGAGCCATAATCACTCAGCAATCTCCTTGCCAAATCCACCACATTAGAGCCACGCGCGCCACTGCGCAAAATAATAGCCAAAAGAACATCATCAGACACATTATCACTGCCCAGTCGCGCCATCATTTCTCTAGGCTTCAACCGTTCAGGCATGTCCTGGACACGCAAAGACTTATTTTCAATCAAATAATTGGTTGCAGAAGATCTATTTTTTGATTGGCACCGGCTCATACTTCCTCCAATATTCCTTAACTAAATCGGCTATCTCCGCCGTATTCATCCCCGCATCCACGTCAATCCATTTAACATTAGTCTGACGACTGAACCAGGTTTTCTGCCGTTTTGCGTATTGCCTGGTCCTGATAATCGTACGTGCAATCGCTTCTTCTTTCGAACAATGCCCGTTTAACAAATCACTTGCCTCTGCATACCCTATAGCTTGACGAGCCGTAACAGACAACTGCTTTCCCTGTTCCATGAGCATTCTAACTTCTTCAACAAGACCTTGACAATACATCGCTCTAACACGCGACTCAATCCTCAAATTCAATTCTTCAGGAGAACATTTCAAACCAACAAGAACAGGTCCGTTTTCAGGCGACATCCATTCTTCAGTTAATCCGTTTTTAACGCCCGTTCCAACTGCTTCCACACGTTCAATTGCCCGAATAAGTCTACGTGGATTCTTGTTGTCCGAAAGAGATTTATATAATTCGGGATCTTTTTTAAGCAGAAATTCCTGCAATGGTCCTATTCCCTGTGTATTCAAAACATTGTTCCACTTTGCACGCAATCCCGGGTCCACACCCGGACCGGGGGTAAGACCGTGCATCAAAGCCTTAATATACAGTCCGGTTCCTCCAACAATTATCGCCCGTTCGCCACGACTATGAATTTTCTCCAGCACATCATAAGCATAAGTTTTAAACGCCCAGACGCTATATGAGACATCAGGAGGCACAATATCAATTCCGTAATATCGCACAGCCGCCATCTCAGCGCGGCTTGGCTTCGCGGTCCCTACATCCATTCCTTTATATATCAACATGGAATCAGCGGAAAGAATATTACAGTGATCCTGCAAAGCTATACAGTGAGCGACGGCGCTTTTTCCTACGGCAGTTGGACCGACAAGGAAGCATCCTGAAATAGCTGATTTGTTCTGCATGATCATCGTCCTCCGCATAATAATAAGAGCGATAAGTGGTAAATCAATATCTTTCTTACCACCCGGCGTCCCCGCCTCGAGTTCCCGAGGAAGAGGGGAATACAGAAGACCGAGGTTACATCAAATCCAATATTGCTTCGCAATACTTGATTTGATGCAACGTTGTTGTCAGGG
>JAQBFJ010000212.1:0-5965 GCA_032123435.1 Verrucomicrobiota bacterium | reverse complement strand
TGCCCCGTAATCAGCATTCGAATACGGCCCGGCCACATCAATATCCAAACTTATTCGATCCGGCTCATCAAGCAGAATACATACCGCGCTACCGTAAATATAGAGCATTGCCGGCTGATCCAATTCAGTGTCAATTTTTCTGAGGTACGCAAGAAGTTCTTTCTTATTCATAATATTCAAAGCCCAAGGTCAAGTATACGGATACGCTGTTGAGAGCGACTGACCCTGGTTTCCCTAGTTTCGCCAACAGTAATGATCAGGGCGTTTCTGCTCATTACATGCCTGTAATTCCCCGATGGTTATGAACTGCCGACTCAATCGCCTTGATGGTATAATAATGTGCAACTGTTAATCAAGACTTTTATGCTTATTTTTCTACATAAATTTACACTTTATCCCACAACGTTTCTGCGCTACCCTTCCCCTCAACATGCCGCATGAACCATCAACCAGAAATTACGCTCGCCAACAGACGCACAAAATTATCTGCCCGGCATGCGAACGATTTATCGGACCGGATAACACCTGCCCATATTGCGATACCGATACCAATAGACCGCTGTCTATACGCATACTGCGTCAAGCCGCGCTTCTGCTGGCAATACCGGGCTTGATCATAATCCTCGTCACAGCACAGCATAATGAAATACCCGTTATAGAAATAAATGAAATAACACCTATGATGAACTTCGCTAAGGTGCGAATAACCGGAATAGTCGAATATAAACCTTATCTCGCAAGAGAGAATGAAGAAATAGATTATGTCTCTTTCCTTGTGTCCAGCCATTCAGGCAGATTAAGAGTCACCGCATATAACGACGTCAGTAGACAACTCGCGAACATGCACCTCATACCATGCAAGGGCGACCTTATCGAAGCCGCTGGAACTCTTACCGTCTCCACCAAAAATAAAATAACATTACGCCTGCAATCAGCAGATAACTTGAAAATCCTCGCCACAAACTCCCTGGCTAAATAATGATAATTATTCTCTCAGCAATAACAGGAACTTTGTGCTCGGCACTTCTAGCCTGCATTCCAGGCCTTCATGTGTATAACGTAATGGCCGTAATTATCATCGCGTTATATTCCTTCCAACTCACGGTGCCGCCCGAAATATTGATCCCATGCGCCATGAGCATGATGGTCGGCTATTCCATGCTTAATACCATTCCGTCCGTTATCTTCGCCGCACCCGATGAAAGTTCCGTCTTTACCGTACTGCCGGGCCAGAAATATCTTATGACCGGACGCGGATTCGAAGGCGTTATCATCACCGCCGCAGGCGGATTAACAGGGCTCTTCATTCTACTGTTCATCATCGGGCCAACCGCACCGTTTGTCCTGCCCGTTATGCAATCGGTGATCAGACCTCATGTGCATTGGATCCTATGGTGTATTATATGCTTCATGCTTATGTCCGAATGGCCAAAAACCGGTAGACTCGGACAGGGCGGCTGGCGGAAATTCCTTAACAGCTGCAAAACCACATCCGCCGGCCTGCTCACATTCCTGCTCTCCGGCTTGCTTGGCTTCATTCTGATCTATAAATCACCAATTCCTGTAAACTCATCCTTCCAGAACCTCATGCCGGCATTCATCGGCCTGTTTACCATGCCATGGCTTATCCTTAATATCATAAGCAATGTCCGAATTCCGCCCCAACAATTTTCTACCAACATGGATAGAACCGCTATCGCTAAAGGAACTGCGGCCGGCGCCCTCGGCGGCATGTTCTCAGCTTTTATACCTGTAGTTACAGCCGGCGTCGGCGGATTCCTCGCCGGCCACGCGACAGCAATACGCGATGACCGCGCGTTCCTGACTTCACAGGGCACATCGAAACTCATCTACTACACGGGAACATTATTGTTCTTCTTTCTGCCTAACCTGACAATGACACGCGGCGGCGCTGCATGGATGATCAGCGGCATCTACACGACCTCCTCCTCATATTATGATTACTATATCGCACTCGCATCAGTCGCAATCTCAGGCTGTACGGCGTTCCTTCTCGTTGGACCCATAACCAGATACATCATAACCTTTACGACAAAATACGGATTCCATAATATTTCCATCATCTCTCTCTCCATTGCCGCCATATTCGTCATCACTATCACCGGATGGATTGGACTCCTTATAACACTTACGGCAACCGCAATAGGGCTGATCCCTGTACTCTACGGATCAAGACGTATGAACTGTCTCGGCATTATACTACTGCCTATAGCATGTAACATGTCCGGATTAGGCCAGCCAATCGCAAAAATATTAGGATTATTATGAAAGGTATTTCACATTTTACAGTAGGAATCGCCGCCGCATCATGCTTCCCGGAAGCCGTAAATACCGCCATGACAGGGAACCCGCTATATTTTATACTCGGCGGCGTCTTCGGACTATTGCCTGATACCATTGATTTCAAGTTTTCACGCTTTTTTTATAAACACGATATCGAAGTAATACCTGACCCCAATAAACCAGATCCCGGCATGATCGCCAATATTGTCGCCCACGCGGTCAACACAGCACACGCCACAGGTAAACATATCCGTATTAAACTCAATACCATTCCCGTAGGCCCGGACCTGTGGCAACAATATAAAGTAACCTTTGATACCGCCGCACACGAAGTCATAGTGTCATACGGACCCGTAATGGATATGAACGGAATACCCGCTCATGATACTCGAAACAAGAAAATGCCAGAGGCCTGCGCCACGTTACATTGCGATGTAAAACTGGACTACCAGGCAACAACCAAAATCGATATACTCGACGGTCCAGTCTTTGAAATGATACCTGCCGATAAACACTTTGTCATCCCGCGTTTCATACCATGGCACCGCCAATGGAGCCATAGCCTCATCATGGGCCTGCTGACAGCTTTGACAGGCGGCGCAATATGGGGGCCACTTGCCGCGCTGGTTATTTTTTCAGCTTACACAGCCCATATCGCACTCGACCAGACGGGCTTCATGGGAAGCAATATCTGCTGGCCGTTCCGAATAAACCGGGTAGAAGGCCTGAAAGTAGTCCATTCAAATAACGCGTCAGCCAACTTCACAACAGTCTGGCTCGCCTGTATCATTACCTTCTGGAATCTCTATCGCGCTTCCACATTTGTATTACCTGACCTCAATTTCATAAAACTTCTCTCCTATACCGTCTTTATGCCCTTCGGCCTTTACGCAATCTTCCGCAATAGAATATACCTGCAAAGATTTGTCTCAGCAAAAATCCGATTGATAAAAAATAAGATACATGTCAAAAACACCCGATAAAACACTCGAAATAATGTGACTTTCATGCCCATCGGCTGATAGACTGTCTCAACAGCAGAAAAATGGATTATGAATAATGCCGTGAATAACAATATATCACCGCAATTAATGCGAAACGCGCGACAAGCGGAAAAAGAACACGTTAAAAAACTGCACGATACCGAATACCTGCTTTCAAAACCATTTCTTGGCGGAACATCACTCAGTACCGAAAAATCACGTGTCGAAATATCCATCTTTACCGGAATGCTTGCCAGCCTGCCGCGCGGACCGGGTTCAACTATTCTAGATCTCGGCGCAGGCGCTTGCTGGATAAGCGAATGGCTCCAGAAACTTCATTACAAAACCATCTCACTCGATATCTGTCACGATATGCTCAGAATCGGCAAACAACGTCTTCAACCGCAAAGCCGCCTGTGCGTCGCCGATATGACCGCCATCCCGCTGGCAAATGAAACTGTTGATGCCGCCATGTGTTACGGCGCCCTGCATCACGTGCCGAATTGGCAACGCGCACTCTCTGAAATATATCGCGTACTCCGACCCGGCGGCGTGCTGATACTACAGGAACCCGGTAAAGGACACAGCCGCCAAACTGAATCCATAACACAAATGCAGCAGTTCGGCGTATTGGAACAGGACATGCCGCCATCCACACTCCGCAGAGTATGCAGACAAGCGGGCTTTTCACACGTAATCATCCGACCCATAGCCGAACTGTCTTTCGGCCTCATACGCGTTCTGCCGCGATATTACCCGACATTGAAAGCACCAAAACTATCAGTTTATAAATACCTTAAACGAATCCAGGCCGACATCATTGAAAACCTGCTGAATATTATCAGCCCCATGCACATTGTTGTCGCCGCCAAGGGCAAGCCGTACACGGATTCAACCTGTCCCTACACCATGACCGCCCGTTTTGACTCCATCACATGCCCGACAATAATCAAGCCAGGCCAAACATCTATACCCATCAACCTGAAGATTACCAATACCGGTATGACCCGCTGGCTTGCCCGAAATCCAGACGGGCCGCTCGGCCAGGTCAAACTCGGCGTCTCCCTGTTCCGCAGTATATCAGAATTGACTGATCTGGACTATGCAAGAGTGGATCTTCCTCACGACGTAGAGCCAGGCAAGACGATCGAAATCAACGCCAATATCCCGACACCACCAGGAATCAATACCCTGTTCCGTTTCGACCTGGTATCCGAAGGAATAGCCTGGTTCTCCGAAAAAGGATCCAAGCCTGTGTTTAAGAATTGTGTAATACAACATTAACCCGCATATTGCATGGAGAAAACCGAACGATTGTGAAACAGGGAGAATGGTAAGTGACATGTATATATGCCGTTATGACACGGATTGTGTTGGCAGGCCGTGCTGCAAAACTGTGTTCGATTTTCTTCACCAAAGGCAAGCCCAGAGCACGCAATCGCCTGCGTTCTGCGACGTTCGGCATAGTTACTATAGCCGAACGTCTGGATCCTTGGCGCTTACGCACTCTGAACTCGTGCAATAAAGAGGTTATTTCATAAGAATCAGCAAGAAAAAATGCATGCAATTCTTCATGAAATAAGCGGGCTAAGGAAAACTTTAATGAACAACAGCATCAGTAACAGCTCATTGCCCAATAGATTCCTCGATATACTCGTATGTCCAATAAGTCATAAAAAACTTCTCCAGCTTGATCAGGCACTGCTTGCATTGTTGAACCGGAAAATAGCCGATAATGAAATAACGCTTGCCGACGGCCAGCCCGTCACCGAGCCCGTCAGCGAAGCACTCGTAACCGAAGACCATTCACGCATTTACAGAATACTTGATGGGATCCCATGCCTGCTTGAAGAAGAAGCCATACATACAAAGAATATTCCCGGCTTTACACAGTCAGCAAAGACTTGACTCGCAATCACTTTCTACGGCATTATCACGACACTTTTCAGGCCAGCTTAGCTCAGTCGGCAGAGCAGGTGATTTGTAATCACCAGGTCCCCGGTTCGAGTCCGGGAGCTGGCTCCATATCAATGAATACCCTCCATTAAATCTGTTTCCCGCCATGTTTTTCGATCCAGATCAATTATCATCGTCTTTACCTCAAAACAGCCGAGCCTAATTCTTTTTTTCATAGCGGCAAACCGCAAATTTATCGTAACAGACCGTTTTCTGCCGGTCGACTCAAACAGCCGTACCACAAGCTTAGCACCTTTTTCCGATTTCTTGATGGCCGCTATCTGCACACATGGATCATCAACAGTAATAAATGGATTCAGTTCACGGCCCTCGCCGGAAGGAAAGAACGAGAGAGCCATTGGCTTCTCATTGATCGCGAGCGCTTCCCTGTCCACAGAATCCATTCGGTTCGCAATACTGCCTGCATTGATCCAGAATGAAAAACAGCGTTCACCCTGATCAATACGGGTGGAAAACCGGTTGGCCGGCATGGAATCACGACCACTGATCGGATGGGCGGAATATCCGGCTGAACGCAGAAGCGAAAGTCTTAACTCGCCATCCCGGAAATCAGAACCATAAGATCCGTTGTTGATGCAGGTCATAGCCATGTTCCGTTTACGGGAAATTACGGCTACCCATTTCTGTGCCACGGCTTCAATTCTGTCTTCCGGTAGACGATCCCTGCCGTAGGCTACCTGACCATGGTATTCCGCTTTTTT
>JAQBFJ010000211.1:0-2522 GCA_032123435.1 Verrucomicrobiota bacterium | reverse complement strand
GGTAAATCCACGGTGTAGAGCCCTTATGGGTGTTTCTGAAGGGGAGAAAGGGCCGAAGACTTTCCTTGACCTACTCGCCATTCCTGAGCACGAAAAGGATGAGTTCTTATCCATGGTGCAGCGATTTTTCGAATCAAAACGCGATCGACCTATTCTGTTCGACATACAATGGAAGGGTGGCGATGGTCAGCCATTGCCTTTTTACACGGATCTGGAGATCTACAACTTGAAAAACACTGACCCAGAAACATTATTCTTTTCGATTCGGCTTAATAAGGAGAGCAAAGAGGACTGAATGCCACCCTTTCAGAAGGCAAAAACATCAGAACAGGAGGCAGGAAAAATGTTGAAAGAATTATGTTTAAGACATGTCTGTGAAATACTTTCGGTCATTATTTTTTCTCTTGGTCTGTCTCAAAGTGTTGCCATGGAGGCGTCAACGAACAAGATTACGGAGCAAGAAATCAAAGGCATTCTTGAAAAGGCGGATATCAAATATGTGTTTTTGGATGTTTATGAGAATGGGTTGGTCGCACTTGAGCTTGTTGACGATTCGAACATTGTTGATCTCTCGGCGTTGCAAGGAGTTTCATTTCTGTGGCTTGGGCTTTCGGATACCCGAATTAATGACATATCAGCACTGCGTGGTTTAACATCGCTCAAGTCTTTGTTCTTAGGCAACACTGCGGTGAGTGACATATCAGCATTGCAGGGCATGTCATTAGAAAAACTGGGGCTGGGCCATACGCGGGTGACCGACTTCAGTGTTCTAACTGGCATGCCTTTGACAGTGTTCTATTGCGCGGGAACCCAAATCAAGGATCTATCATTACTTAAAGGCATGCATCTGATCGTGCTTGACATCAGCGCGACTCAAGTTGAGGATTTATCTCCCTTGGAAGGCATGCCGCTTACCAATTTGAACATTGAAAACACACGAGTTAAGGATTTATCTCCTTTGCGAGATATGCCCCTGAAAATGTTTATATTGCCAGGGACTGACATATCCGATTTATCGCCGCTGAGAAATACACCCGTTGAAACTCTAATTTTGGTAAATGAGGCGCAAGGAATTTTGGGTACGAAGGTAACAGACCTTTCTCCATTGAGGGACGTGCCGTTGAAATTCCTAGCTTTTGAGCCGCAACAGATTAGCAAAGGAATGGATGTAATTCGCAACATGAAATCTTTGGAACTAATCAACGGGGTGCCGTGCAAGAAATTCTGGAAACAGTATGACTCAGGCAAACTTCATAAAGAATAAGGGGCTGAGTAATTCGCCAGTCGGCTTTAGTTGGAGCAGAAAATGATTTCGTTGTTTTAGAGAAAAAGTGTTAGGTGAGCAGACCTAGTCGGTATAATAATAGGTTATGCAGGCAAAAATGAAACTTCCAGACCAAATGCGAACGGAATTGAAAGACCTGTGGGGTTACTATCCTGGTCGCCAGAAGGCGTCCTTCCTGTGGCTATTTCTCGTTCCCATTCTGTACATCGCCTATTGGACAATGGGATTTCGTCGTCTCTCCAGTGGTGACGTCGGTACACCGTATCCATTGTATGTTCTTGCGGGTCAGACGCTGTGCTGGGTTGTGGAGGTTGGTATCATCGTTCTTATCTTGCGCATCAATCGTTCGACTCGCGCTTCTTGGCGCGATTCGCTCACCACCATGTGGTCTTCCACGTTCTATGCGTTTGCGATCGTCGCACCTGCCATTCTTGTCGTATGGAGCCTACTTGTTTGCCATGGTTCGATGTCATTCTTGGGCATTGCCCAGATTCTCTGCGGACTCGTGCTGTTCGGAGGATCATTCATGCTCCTCGCCAGTCTTGCCTGCGCGCTGGCTCACCGTGTTGGCTTCATGGTTCCTCTTCTCCTTCTGATCACGTTTCACGCTCTCCCCATCGTTTTCGGTGTGGTCTACAGCATGCATGCGGTGCCCGAGGGGTGGCAAAAGGTTCTCGACTTCGCAGTTCCGACTGGACCGGCAATCCGGATATTTCGAGACGGATTGTGTGGGCTCCAAGTCGGCCCCGTTTCCCGGTGGTTGGCCAGCATACTTCACGCGGCCGCCGGATATTGGTTGGGGGTGAGACTATGGCAAGCGGTTCAAACAAAGGAAATCGGCAAATGAGGAACACCGAACCAGACAATTCAATTGCTCATTCTCGACGTTCGGTGAATGAAGAATGAAATGAGAAAGACGATTCATATTCTGAGCACATTGGCCTTGCTCCTTTGCGCAGGCACACTGTTCGGAGGACTTCTGTGGCAGAAAACCGTACTCATTCACGAGTTGCTCAGTGCGGACCGATACACGGATGCGGTGCGTCAGGCAGACAGAGCGTGCAGCCTGCTCCTCATGCTCATGTTGCTCTTCTCCGTGTCATTGATAGTTTGGAACGAGCATCTGAGGAGCAAGATGCGGAAAAGGAAAGAGATCACAGAACAAAAGGTCGGACAGGTATCATCTGGAGGCCCGCTTCCGGGTCATTAGAGACGGGGTCAGCCCTTAAGAATTAAG
>JAQBFJ010000210.1:0-3196 GCA_032123435.1 Verrucomicrobiota bacterium | reverse complement strand
TATCGCAAATATGGCCCACAATACTGATATACCTCCCGATTGAAACCCCTTCAGCTTCCAGAACAGCAAACTATTCAATTCAAGTGAACAGTAGGCAAAGAACAGAAGTAAACCCGTATATCCGAAACAGGGCGCAAGACTTTTTCTTTCGTTCCTGCGCGATAACATCCACCACGCGAAGAAGAAGAAGGAAAAGATAACTCCAAAATCTATCAATCGCATTCCGGCATAAAGAAACGTATATTCCATATTGTAAATCATGTCCTCGCAAAAACTCCACGAGGACAGGTCCATCACAAACACTTTTACCACTGCGATGAGCGCGAAAATGCACATTGCAGAAAACATGACTTTGCCATGATTCTCATCGCTTAAGTATTTCCAGAAAAAGTAAACAGCCATCACACACCAAAGTATTGTTAGTATCGGCAAGCGCATCGGCTGGTAGTACGCAAACATGGCATTAAGTTCAAGCTGCATAAATAGAAACGCAAACAGAACTGCAAACCAATAGAAGACCGTTGTCGCCAGGCCTGCTTGCACCTTGAGCGAAGTATCATTTTCTTCTGCAACCGCAATATCTTCATTAACAGGCAGCTTGTCTCTTTGCAGGAAAAACGCGCAGATGACCGATGCTATTGACACGCCAAATGTCCATAACCGCTCCAGCATGTATTGCCAGTAAAGCGAAGATGGTGTTTTTTCAGGCAGCGACGTGCGAAAGTTTCTCGGCAAATCCATTGCCAACAGTCGATAAAACACCACCAAATAAAGCAGGTAACCAAGGTTGCGAATGAAGTTGCTCTTCAACCTGCCGCCCAACCAGAGAAACATCAGTCCCAACAATGACAGGCTGATAGTCAGGTTCTCTTTTTCAAGGATAAGCGGTAATGTCCAGGTGGCAAAAACTGCGGCGAGCGCTATTAAACAGATAAGCAGGTTCCTGTCGACAAGCCGTTTTCTCAGAAACACCAGCACATGCAGTATAAAGAATATCGCCAGACCCACAGACATAATCGCAGGGTAAGGCCGCCCGTAAGCATTGCGTATCAGGTAGTAGCTGATCGACGCGAATATTCCAGCGTTAGCTACAACATGTACTATCTCGAGAATTGTCGAATGTTTTTCTTTTGCAATATTGTAAATATAAACTATGGACGAATGAATTATGAAAAAGAGGGTTAGAAAAGTTATTGTTACAGGAAAATCTGTGGTGTCATAACCGCGACCAGAATGAGCATACAGAATATATGTTCCTGCAAATCCAAGATAATTCAAAAGTCGCCACTGTTTCTTATGGGCTACTCCAAGAATCCCTATGCTTATCATGAGAATATATGAATACAATCCTACACGGTATAAGTCATAGGGTATATTGAGAAAAATAGGTGCCATATAGGCACCCGCAATTCCTATGATCGCAACAAGCATCGAATTCGTGTAAACGGCGAGCATGCCCGCCGCAATTGTTACAAGAATCATCAGCCCGAAAGCTATTGGCATGGACACAAATTTAAACATCATCGGGCTGGCCGAGAATATCCCGAAGTATAATGTTAAAAAACCGCCGCCAAGCAGACCCTGTCCAATCAGATGATACTTCTTGCCAAGCAATCTAAGGCCGCCCATGATCATACCTATACCCGCTAGTATGCAGAGCGCTACCCTGACTTCCGGAATCATATATCCCCTGTCTATTGACAGCTTCAGAAAAAAGGCGATCGCGGTGACAATCGCCGGAACACCAAGACGCAACAGCCATGTGCTCGCTATGGCATACTCGGCCGTAACTCCCTCCGGCCGGTGTTCTTCACCAACCAATATCCAATTCCATATTTTACTTAATACCTCATTTGTTTTTTCCGCAATGACCGACGGCTTGCGTTCAGCTTTCACCTTCACCGGAACAACCAGCTCTCGCACTCCTTTCGGAATGGGCGGCGGAGTCGCGGCTGGTTCTGGAGGTGCTACCGGCTGCACAACAGGTTCGCGAACGTGGACAGGCTCAACAGACGCGGGAGCTTCTTCTGTCGTCTCTCCATATACAAACCTTTCTATACTTCTTTCTATCCTTGATAAACGCAACGAGAAATCTTTCTGTCTTCGCTTCACCCCTTTAAGCATAACAACTGCAATGATCGGAAACACCGTAACAACCAATAAGAATAAACCAACCAGCGATACAATTAATTCTTCCATGACACTCTCCTTTAGTTAGTCTGAAATGATGTCTATTCCTTCGTTAGTAATATTTTTGTCATAACTAATTACTGCTCCGCGATATCATCAGCGACGCTCAGCGAGTCTTCACATTTCCCCCTAAGCCTATCGAGAATCTTAATAGCAGTTTCGGCCTGCTTAAAGGGGAGATCATCAGTGATCTTTTTCAAATGCTGGACATACTTGGGTTCGAGTTCTGCCAAGATTCTTCTGCCCTTGGCCGTCAGGGTGATGACATTAATTCTGCTGTCAACTTTTGATGTCTTCCTGCGGACGTAACCCATGTGGGTAAGGTTCGTCATATGAATCGAAACGTTCCCTTTTGTAGAAACACAGTTTGCCAGGATATCCTTCTGCGACATCTCCTCTTCCCCGTGACGCTTCAGGATCATGAGAATATTGAATTGGGCCTGGGTAAGATCTTTACCGAACACTTTCGAATCACCGATGCGGGTCAAGAGATCCCCGACTCTGAGTATCTGCACCACGGTCGCCTCCCCGATGTCGGCCTCAGAAGTGGATGAGCATTTAGAATCAATCACAGCTTGTCCCTTTGCATTCATACAGTTCAATACTAAACTAAATATAGTTTAGGACTAAACCTAATGGCGGGCAAGCGAAAAATGCAGATATTTTTCGAGGGGAGTGGAGGCCAATTCCAAGCTGATTCCAGCCCTTTTCTGTCTACTCCCGTTCTGATGATCGCCAGAACCGCCATCTTCGTTCGTCGCTAAGCGTCGGCCAGGAGTGGGTGACCTGGATCAGGTCGTGCGGGAAGGTATCTGTGCCTGTCTGCGACCTGATGCGCCTGCTTTTTGTGTACCAATCTTGACATCCCTCAGAATAAAAGCATAATTCCAAGCATGCAGCCTAAAGTGGATATATTTTACAACAAGACCTGCGGGGCTTGCGATGAGGCAATCGAGTTCCTGCACCATCAGGGCGTTGATTTCCATGCCTATGCCGTGGAGTTGGA
>JAQBFJ010000209.1:0-2503 GCA_032123435.1 Verrucomicrobiota bacterium | reverse complement strand
AAGTCAATCCCATGCTTCTTCCTGTTTGCCTTACTTTTGCCCGGATTGAACTCGAATTCCATGGTATAGATATTATACCTTTACCAAAGAGGTGTCAACAGATGTTTTCATTAATTACATCTTCCCCCTACCCAACAGTATCTATTCACATAATCTGAATTCTGAAACGTATCGAAATGCACGGGACGTGCCCCCTCTTTGCCAATGGGATTGTTCTGCCTCTTAATCACCAAAGGCTTCGGACATGCTTGTATTCGCGGATGAGTTTGTCTTTAGTCAATACAGTAGCGTTCTCTTCGCGGGCGGTTGCAACAATGATCTGATCGGCTGGGTCTCCGTTGAATGGTTGTGGCAGAGATGTTGAGCGATACGCTATAATCGGTGTTAAAGGGACAAGTCGAAGTTTTGGCATATCCAGAGCTTCAGCAATCCATTCTTCAGGATTGCAACATATACCAATTCGCTCTTTCTCAAGAAGCTTGCTGAACTCCCAAGGAGAGATGGCTGAAAGGAGAAGTTCATCATAACGTTTGGTGGTTGAGAGCAATGACTGCACCTTTGCGGAAAGCCTTTGGGGATGCATATTCCACCAAATCCATACGTGTGTATCGAGCACGTATCTCATTTGCATGCATCCCAAATGTGTTCACCAAGGGGAGAAACAATATCTTTCTCAAACACCAATGCCTCAGATAATTTCCCGGGAGCAGGCTTACTTGTTGAAAAAGGGACGACTTCGGCCAACGGCTTTCCCCGTTTTGTCACCACGACAGACTCCTTTGTCTTTGCAACCTGGCTCAATATTTGAAGCGCGTGGGCCTTGAAATCAGTTATTGCTAGTGTTTTCATTCTTCATCACCTCTATCATGCCTCAATATAGTCACTTCAAATGGTCATGTCAAGCATGAATATATGATTATCCAGCAGAATGACAGTGTCACGCCGTCGATAATTCATGCAAATCCTCCGCAAATTGATTTGCCAGTCTTTTATCATTTCTAATCAGGAGTCGCAATCCCTTTAACTGGATGTGATCCCCCACCCCGTCAGATTTATAACTAGATCTGCACTTAAATGGCAAGCCAAAGGGGAAGTGCCTTTTACTCGGAGATTTCGACTGGCCGTTGAGTGTTGCGGATGTCATAGGGGTTTAGTTTAGAACCCGAAAATACACCCCCAAAAACAGCGTCTATCGAGTATTTCCTCAATGGAGTGGCCCGCATGTCAAAGGACTGACGACCACTTGTAGCATGGAATTGCAGGAGCGAGTTCCTCTTTGATCCAACGTCTTCCACGGGAGGTCTTCAAAGCATTCTCAGCTGTTTTTGCCGAAAAAGTTGACATTCTGAGAAATGCTGATATTCTGCGTGCGTTTTGATCTCAGGAACGGATCGATGGTTTGCTCCGGCGCGAGTCCTGTCGAAGGTTTTTGAAGACTACGGAGGGGAAAAGGCTGTTGAGACAGCAATTGCGGGATATTCTTGCAAAACATTCTGTCATATAGTACTAATTCCCTTCTAATTATTCCGGCGTAGCTCAATGGTAGAGTAGGTGGCTGTTAACCACTTGGTTGCTGGTTCGAGCCCAGCCGCCGGAGCCAACCCGAATAAACCCCCGCCATTGTTTCGGAACGTGTTGGGCCTATTCGGGCCCAAAGAAGGGTTGATTCAGCTTTGTTCGGCCACCGGCCAGGGCGATGAACGAAATGCCGGTGCATCTTGGATTCCGGCCAACAACCGAACAACCATTGAAGACACCTGCCCACATCAATTACTGATCTTGCATTTCTCCCAAAATTCCTGAGAATATTTACGATTAATTCTTTTCAACGTAACGATGTTTTTCAGACAGACTACACCCCTTTTTATACGTGTCGGAAAAAAGAACAACTCCTGCAATGGCACAGATTCCAAGGGCGATACATTGACTATTTGGGTAAATCTGATGTCCAGAGTAGCTAACAGGGTCTTCCTTAAAGGTATTACGCTACTGGCTTGAGTTCGCCATAATCTCAGGTAAGACAGTGGCAGTCTTTTCAATACGGACAAATATTTTATATTCGTTCTGCTGAGATTAAGCCAAACCAACTTCTCCATATCTCTTAATGGCGAGAAATCTTTTATTCCATAACAACCCTGAAGACAAAGATGAGTCACAGGCAGTTTTACCAGCGGAGACAAATCGGTGATCCACGTTCCCGAAAGGTTAAGCCCATAAACTCCATTATCCGTTTGAATGCTTTTGTATTTGATGCCCTCCTGTCGAAGCCTGTTCTCGAAATTATATCGTCTGCTTGCATTATGCTCTGTTATGTTGGGGTCGCAATAAAATGGAATCAATAGATTCTGCTTGGCGGTTTGTTTCCTCATTTCTCCGCTATAATAGTGGTGAACTTACTGACTAAACAATGGAAATAAACTTATACTACTATGCGCAAAACACGATTGCGCGGGATGATAATACATGGTATTTGTTGTAAATAGTTCGTCCTTTAGATACAGTC
>JAQBFJ010000208.1:0-14245 GCA_032123435.1 Verrucomicrobiota bacterium | reverse complement strand
CGGCATTCCTGTTATTGTTGATGGATTCATATCAGCGGCTGGAGCGGTATCTGCCATAAAAATGAATAAAAATGTTGAAAATTATCTGTTCTTCAGTCATATGTCCCAGGAGAAAGGGCACAAAGTAATAATGAACCAACTTAATATCAGACCTATTCTTGATCTTGACATGAGACTCGGCGAAGGCACGGGCGCGGCTCTGGCCATGACCATAATCGAGGCTTCAATAGCAATTTACAATGAAATGGCTACATTCAGCGGCGCGGGTGTGAGTGACAGGACGTAAAAACATGCTTAAAAGTTTTGTAACAGCTCTTAGAACATTGACTATAATACCAATCCCTGGAAAGGATTCGGAAAAGCTCGCTTCCTCTTTGCCATGGTTTCCTGTTGTTGGCATGATTCTCGGCCTCATGCTTTACGGTACAGTCATGCTATGGAACTTCTGTACTGATCGCACATGGCCGGAAGGCGCCGCGATTCTTCTGGTAATCATGAGCGTTATACTTACCCGCGGCCTGCATCTTGACGGTCTCTCTGATTGCGCAGACGCATTCTGGGGCGGGCACAACAAGGAATCGGTCCTGCGTATAATGAAGGATTCAGCTGTAGGTGTCTTTGGCTGTGTAACACTTATTTGCGTCATATTGGCAAAGTGGATATGTTTCGAAAAACTGATTCTGCTGAACAAATCAACCTGGATCATTACAGCTTACATCATATCTCGAACAGTTCAGGTTATTCTAGCCGCAACATCATCATACGCACGCTCACAGGGCGGCACGGCAGAATCATTCGTCAAAGACGCCTCAAAACGCCATCTGGTCATAACCTTGGTACTGTCATGCGCATTACTCGCCGTAATCAATCGAACGGATTTTATGTGGCTGATTGCACTGGCATGCAGTTGGCTGCTGGCAAGACTGATAACCATCCGCTGTCACGCTCGAATAGGAGGAATCACAGGAGATATACTGGGCGCGGGCAACGAAATAACTGAGGTCTTTATTCTCGCCTTCGGCGTGGCAACAATTCTGTTCGCTTGACAATATTACCTCAGCTGATTTATCGTTTCAAATCCTGGCAGACAAGTCATTCAGGCAACAGGTTATAGGTGTTCTAATGATAATTGTATTGAAAAAAGGGATTACCGATAATTCTAAAAAACAGGTGCTGACAGCGCTTCGGATGAAAGGCATCTCGTTCCACGAAATCGAGCACAACCCTAAGGACGGCACCATTATTGCCGCCCGCGGCAAACTTGCCGAAAATATGGAAACTATCTCCATACTGCCCGGCGTAGCAAACATAATACCGGACAAACCGCCTTTCAAACTCGCGAGCCGCGATGAACACAAAGAAGACACGCATGTGCGCGTTGGTCCTGTCGAAATAGGAACACAAAGACTGGTCATTATCGCCGGTCCTTGTGCCGTTGAAAGCCGAGAGCAGGCATTTACCGTGGCGCGCGAGGTCAGAAAATACG
Source organism: Verrucomicrobiota bacterium (assembly GCA_032123435.1). Lineage (GTDB taxonomy): Bacteria > Verrucomicrobiota > Kiritimatiellia > UBA8416 > JAQBFJ01 > JAQBFJ01. Next base: position 12,759 of record JAQBFJ010000208.1, on the reverse strand, counting down.
GGGCATTGATATTTCGTGCAGGGGCATTCAAACCACGCTCATCCCCCTACTCCTTCCAGGGTCTTGGCGAGGAAGGCCTGAAAATACTGGCCGACATCAGAAAAGAAACCGGAATGCCCGTTGTCTCAGAGATAGTTTCTACCAGCCACGCTGACATAATGGTCAAGTATATTGACATGCTTCAGATCGGCGCAAGAAACATGCAGAATTTCGATCTTCTTAAATGCGTTGGACGCTTGAACAAGCCGGTGCTTCTCAAACGTGGCCCTTCCGCAACTATTGAAGAATGGCTTATGTCAGCCGAATATATCATGTCAGAAGGCAATAATCAGGTAGTTCTCTGTGAACGTGGAATAAGAACATTTGAGCCTTATACCCGTAACACTCTGGATCTTTCGGCAATACCCGTATTAAAAAATCTCACACACCTGCCTGTCATCATTGACCCAAGTCATGCGACCGGAATACGTGAAAAAGTGGCGCCTATGGCTCGCGCGTCTATTGCCGCGGGTGCTGATGGAATAATAATCGAGGTCCATAACGAGCCTGATAAGGCGCTGTCCGACGGACCACAAAGTCTGCTGCCCGAACAGTTTGGAAAATTAATGCGTGATATTTATATGATCGCGCCGGTAGTTGGCCGTCAGGTCGACTTTGCGTACCTGGAAAAAGCAAAAGTTATTAAGAACAAGGCTTCTACGCGCAAAGGAAGCAAGGTTAAGACGGCCTTTTGCGGAGAAACAGGCACAACCGCGCATAAGGCATGCACACAGTATTTCGGTTCCGGCACAATACCAATGCCCACACGCTCATACAGGGAAATATTTGATGCGGTAACAGAAGGTCTCGCCGATTATGCGGTCATCCCCCTCCATAACTCACTGTCGGGAAGCGTACATGAAAATTACGATCTACTCCTCGAATACAACCTGCAGATTGTCGGTGAAATAACATTGCGCGTCGTGCATAATCTCGCTACACAACCTGGAATAAATATGACTGATATCAAACGCGTGTTTTCTGAACCTTCGGTCTTCCGCCAGTGCCGCCAATATCTGGATGCGCATCCAGATTGGGAACAAGTCGCCGCGCGTGATACAACTTCAGCGGCAAGACAGGTCAAAGAAGGATCCAGATCCGAAGATGCCGTTATTACAACATTAGAAACTGCTGAATTCTACGGACTTACAATCCTTGAAGAAGGGATCGAGACCAATCCGCGCAACTATACGCGTTTCGTCGTTATAGCTCAGAAACAGCTCAAGAAAGGGCCTAAACGCAAATCATCCATCGTATACCAGACCGTAAACAGGCCCGGTGCCCTGTATGAAACACTGAGAGTATTTTCAGATTATGGTATAAATCTTGTCAAACTGGAATCCCGTGCTGTAGAAGGAGAACCTTCTGAATGGATGTTTTACGTTGATCTGGAAGCGGATATCAAATCCCCTAAATTTGAGCCCGTATTAAACGAGTTGAAAGAACATGTAGATTATCTTAAGGTACTTGGACGTTACTAGGTGTAAACATTGAATAATAAATCAAACAACTCCAAAGCCATGACGCCTACCCGTCTATTATGGGCCATCATTATCGGACTACTGGGTGCCATATTCATCTCCATAATCACACCTTACGTAGATATCATCATCAACTGTAATGCCAACGCGGCGGATTTATGCGACGGCTACCTGCCTAAAGGCGCCATGTTCGTGCTTCTGCTCGTCGTATTACTCATCAACCCGATGTTACGACTGATAAGACCTCGCTTAATGCTTAACACCAGGCAAATAGCGCTTATACTGGGCATGGCGCTTGTCGCATCCGTTGTACCGGGAGACGGATTGCATAGACGTCTGCCTTATCATCTGGCCGGAACTCCCGTGAATGCCAACCTGAATCCAAGCTATTCGGAAACATACGCGAAACTTAACCTACCTCCCAGCCTCTTCCCTGATAAACTGGGTTACGGCATAGCAACTCCGGTGGGTGATCATTTCATACAGGAACTGCCTGCTATTGATCCAAGAAATCCGACAGGCCCCAAAGAACCCATTCCATGGCGCGCATGGTTCCCTCCTCTCATAACATGGGGCTCACTGCTTATAGCCGTGTGGACCATGATGATCGGACTGACGCAAATACTCCTGCCGCAATGGCAGCGTAATGAAAGACTGCCCTTCCCTCTGCTGACAATACAGGAAACACTTATCGAGAAACCGCAAAACGGAAGAACGCTGGCGCCAGTATTCTATAACAAGGCATTCTGGGTCGGCGCCATTATGGCATTTATCCTTGCCTCCATGTTTAAATTCAACAGCTATTGGCCTGACAAAATACCCGTCATTCCGCTTCAATGGGATCTCAGCCGCTGTTTCAGTGACATTCCTTTTCTGTATCTCCCTGGTCATATCAAAAGTAATTACATATTCTTTATCATCATCGGCGTATCTTTTTTCATGCCGGCCCGCATCAGTTTTTCACTATGGTTTTTCACCATTGTTTACGCGTTATACCAAATGATCGGCCAGGCATACCTGCCGCCATTCAATGGCGGCACAGTAGGCTGTCAACAACAGGGCGCAATGCTCGCCTTAACCACAGCCGTGCTATGGCTCGGCCGCGCTCACTGGCGACATGTTTTTGGACTGCTCTTCCGTAAACCGGAGACAGAAGACGATTATCAACAACGTGACGCAGTAATCATGTTTCTTATCGGCACTATAGCCGCCATCATATGGTTTATATGGGTAGGCGTAAACCCGGGCTGGGCAATAGTATTTGTAGGCTTTATTCTTATGATTTCAATCATCATTACTCGAACAGTAGCGGAAACAGGTATGCCGTACCTGCGCGCCATGGGCAGTCCGGAAATCTTGACCAGCATAGTTCCGTTCTCGTGGCTCAGCCCGATTTCACTATATTTCGCGCCAATAATGGGACTCTTGTTTGCGCATACATCAGTTGCCAGTCCAATGTGTTTGGGTGCACATGCTTTGGCGTTGGATAAAGAGGCAACACCAAGATACCGCTGGCGCGTTTCGCTGTTAATTATCGCCGTCTTGATCTTCACATTCGTGATCTGCGGTGCCGTACACCTTTACGGCAATTATAATCACAGTATTACAATGGACGGACTGGAAACACCATTGAATCCATATTGGTTTAATACTTTCAACTGGGTCCTTCCAAAGATTGATTCCGTGACCAGAGGAGTTAGACCGACGCCGCCGCCTTACAGTCAAATCGGACACATAACAGCGGGAGCAGTGCTGGCCGGCGGCTTGGAACTGGCATCACTCAACATACCTACATGGCCTATACATCCGATCGGCATCATTATAGTCAACACATGGTATCTCAACCGCTGCTGGGTAAGCCTGCTCATAGGATGGCTGCTTAAAATAACTATCCTGCGCTATGGCGGATCAAACCTCTACCGGACAGTCACACCTTTCTTTGTCGGCTTAATCATCGGAGACATAGTACACCTGATACTATGGGGACTGCTCCCTGCGGTACTGCTTTTCGTGGCACCGTCTCTGATGCCAAGCTAACGGTATTGTCAGTGAAAGGGGAGCTTTTTTCAGACAGGATAACCCTCAGGTCCGGAAGGACATTCCGGGTCCAAGGACAGGATAAACCCTACTTCGCTCCTGGAGGAGCTACGAAGGGCAGACAGGATTAAGATTAAGACACGATGGTTAGAAATCTGTATAAAACAGTAGTTTTCTCCCACATTTCCTGAACAGTTTTCTTGATGAGGATCCGGCTTCGATCGCAATAGCGAACTACGCCGGAACATGGATCCGGCTTCGGGTTAAAGAACTACGCCGGGACAAGGGAGATGAGGTTGTCTCGGAGGTTTACTCCCCGATAACAACGTTGCATCAAATCATGGATTGTGGAGTCATGTCTAAGGACGTTGCCCTCGTGTACTCCCCTCAGGTCCGCCCTCAGGGCCGGAGACCTTCCCCTCAGGTCCGGAAGGACCTTCCGGGTCCAAGGACGGGTCCGAGGACGGGTCTTATGACAATATTGGATTTGATGTAACCCTCGGGCCCTCGAGGCGGGGACGCCGGGTGGTTAAGAAAGAAGGATGGATTATTTGCGGTCTTGAGAATCGAGATGAAACCGAAGCAGACGGAAAGGCCAGGTACACCATATATCCTGAAGAATATGTGAAGCAGTTGAGCTTTTTGGTTCTTTGATTGAGGAGGCGAGGAAAATGCAGCCCATGCGCAATATGAAATCTATGCCGAACAGTAAATGAAAATTTCCCCATGTTCTGCCCAGCGCGGTGAAGGAGAAATCGGATAATGACCGCAGAAAAATACCGGCACCAATAGCGGCAAGTCCGCCGCAGAGACCTGACAACCCGGTAATAGCGGCGATGAAGGCGGACCTGTTTTCGCGTGGCGCAAGTTTCAGCATGTATCCGTTTGAAGCGACCATCAAAGCCGCGTTTATCATTCCGTCAAAGAAGAAAACAATAGGTGCTGTAATCAGGAAATATCTTGGTGTTACCAATATGAAAAACAGTACCATGAACGGCTTGAAGAATAAGGCCACCTTAAGAACCGGTTTATGACCGTGTGAATCGGCAATCTTTCCCCAGAACGTTCCGGCTACAGCTATTCCAACGCCACTCATGCACCAGGCCAGGGTAATCTGCCATAATGGAATTTTCAGGACCTGAAGTGCGAAAAGCTGCATGAATGGCGCGGCAAACATGACCACTGCCATCCAGATACATGAAAACATGACAAATGTACCGTATTCCGGATGGTGCAGAGGAGCCAGCAGTAATTTGAAAGCGGGCACATGCGGTGTTGTGAGGTTCGGCGGCTCCTTGACTTGAATAAAGAGCAAGATGTCAATTACGCCGGCGGCGATGGCTATTGCCGCAATCCACGGGTAAACAACGGTTATAGGTGCTTTAGATAAGTAAGCAATCAATGAAAGAATGAGATAACATAATACCCATACTATATACATCCAGAACTGGCGTCCGCCCCAGTAACGGTTGAGTATACGATGCGGAATCAAATCAGCCATCCAGGAGAACCAGATTGGCGTGGCGAAATTTACCAAAGCCGAACTCATAAATATAATTACGAGTAATATGCCAAGCATTAATTCTGTTTTGACAGATGGAAACAGGATAGGCAGTAATACAAGTGGCAAATACATAAGACGGCCGGCGATAAGACAAAAGAGAAAACAGGGCTTGCGTCTTTTCATGGAATTAGAACTTACGGCCCCCCAGAAATGCATCAGCATCATCATCAGCGGAATGCCATTGATCAGGCCGAAATGAAATTCACGCGCGCCAATGGCTCTGAAGAATTCGACAAAAGCGGGACATGTTGTTCCGCTTATGAAGACCATGGCCAGGCTTCCGCCGATCGTAATCCTTACGAGTGATTTACGGAGTTTCTTGGGAATGATTTCTTTATTTGTCTGCACGACTTCTTTCTTGATGTTTGTGCCCTTCTTAATTATTCGCGCGGAAAAACTCATGTAAAGGAGAATATAATATATCAGTAACCTCGCAGCACGGATACAGAAACATCAGTGGTTCTGAGGTTTTGCCATAAGGGGTGGATTTTCTCTGAAAACAGGACATCCGGGCAGAAAAAAGTTCGTGTTTCTGCGTTCCGAAGCCCTGGTCTGGCGTCGAGCGCCGACTCCGACGGTTTTTCGTGCAGTGCGGGACCCCTGAGGGGTCAGAGCCCTCAACGGCGTGTTGCCCAAATCAAATTAGTAAGCAATTAATCTTTAACAGACAAGTGTATAATGGTAAGGTTCTCCTATAATAAGGAGGACATAGGCCATGATGGGCATAAACGAAGAACAAAAAGAGCTATTCAGCTACTCTGTTGATTTAGATAAACGCCTGCCGCAAGACCATCCGCTGCGTAAGATAAAAGAAACAATAGAGTTGCGGGAAATCGGGGAATGGATGGCCCTGGGATTCTACGAGGGCCAGGATCTTCCGTGGCCGCGCTCCTACGGACTGGCGTGGCGGCGGCTGTACGAAAACATGGAAATCCGGGTGATGGATCGACGGTTGCTGTTTCCGGCGGAGCCGCTGCCGCGGGCCCGGACCCGGGATACCGGCGACGTCTGGCATGCAGAAAGCCTGCTCTGTGATTTTGAACACAACCGGGGGCTTCGGGTAAACGAACACCTGGCGGAAGAGAAAAAGAAACGATTTCCTGACCGGGCGGTTTTTATCGATGAACTCATTCAGGATTTGAAACCGCGCCTGCCTCATTTCGGTGGTTATACGCACAGTAATCCGGATGTCCGACGAGTAGTGAATGAGGGTTTCCGCGCCATGGTGGCGGAACTGGACGGAGAACTGGCGGCGGTGGAGGCATTAAAGGAGAACGCGGATGCCGGAGAATTGAACCTGTTGTTGGCGTTGAAAGATTACGCGACCGGGGTGGAAACGTTTTATGCGCGAACTTTGCATGCCTTGCAGCAAGCGGCGGCCGGAGCTACGGGAACCCGGCGCGAGGAATTGGAATGGGCGGTCCGGACCTTTGGCGGATGCTTCCTGACGCCGGCCCAGACGTTCGAACAGGGCCTGATGGCCGTACATTTTGTGTGGATGCTGGATGGGTGTGACAGTATCGGGCGACTGGACCAGGTGTTGGGGCCCCTTTTGGAACAGGACAAGACCCGCGGTACGTTGGATATGGAGAGGGCGAGGCGGTTGCTGGATGAGATGTGGACCAATTTTGAACGCTTTAACGGATGGAATCTCCAGATTGGCGGCTATACATCGGAAGGCAAAGACGGGACCAATGCGCTGACGATGGAATGCCTTGCTGCCTGCGGACGCAACCATGTGCGGCGGCCCAACGTGGCGTTCCGGATCACGAAGGAAACGCCAAAGGCGGCGATTCTTCTGGCGATGGAAACACTCGGAAACGGCGCCGGTCGGCCCGCTCTTTATAACGATGATCTTTATGTGAAAACACTGCGGGAAATGGATCTTGGGCTCACGGAGGAAGATTCACGCGAAATCGGGTTTGGCGGTTGCACCGAAACCATGATCCCGGGCCTTTCGAATGTCGGGAGTCTGGATGGCGAGATCAACCTGGCCAAGGCGCTGGAACGGGCGTTGCACGATGGCGCGGATCCTGCGGATGGGACCCAGGTGGGGCCCCACACGGGACGGTTCGAGACTTTTTCGACGTTTGAAGATTTCATGGGTGCCGTGAAACGGCAGATTCAGCACATGACCGATGCCACCACGGCTTGGCTGGATGAACAGATCCGGGAAAGGTTCCGGCGCGGAGATCCGAAGTTATGCCGGACGATGTTCACACGGGATTGCGTGAAGCGAAGGAAATCGTTTGAAGCGGGTGGGGCGCGTTATAATTGGTCGGTCCTCAATTACCAGGGCATTGCGAACCTGGTGGACAGCCTGGCTGCGGTCCGTGCCTGCGTGTTTGGCGGAAACGTGGGGAAGCGGGAATTACTGCAGGCGCTGGCGGCGGATTTCGTTGGGTATGACGAGATGCGCCGTAAACTGCAGATGGCCCCGAAGTTTGGGAACGATCTGGCGGCGGTGGATGCCATGGCGGCTGACGTACTCCATTTTGCCTGGAACACGCTATATCAGCACGAAACGCCCCGGGGTGGCCGATATTTGGCGTCGTGCATCCTGTTTGTCACGTATGCGGCCGCAGGAAAACCGGTGGGTGCACTGCCGGATGGGCGAAAGGCTGGGGAAGTCTTGACCGACTCGGCGGGGCCGGCGCAGGGGCGCGACCAGCGGGGCCCCACCGCGATGTTGAGCAGTGTGGCCAGTCTCCCCTTATGGCTGGCGGCGGGGACCCCGGTGGTGAATATACGACTGCAGAAGGCGATGCTGGCGACGCCAACCGGAGTGAAGAATGCGGTTAGTTTGGTTCGGTCGTTTTTCCTGAAAGGCGGAATGCAGCTGCAGGTGTCGGTGATCCGCCATGAGGAAATGCTGGCGGCGCAACGGGAGCCGGAGAAGCACGGTAACCTGATCGTTCGGATCGGTGGTTACAGTGAGTATTTCACACGGCTGGATCGAAGCCTCCAGGACAGTGTTATAGCCCGGACCGAGCACACGGCATAATGCAAAGAAATGGATCGTGCATTATTTTGCCGAAGTATTTTCAAACAAGATTGACAGGCAAGTCTCTGTCTGGCTTATGTGTGGCGCCTTAAATCGGTCCATGGAGGGGATAAGGATGTATCAAGAAAACTTAACTTCACGAGATTCGTGATGACCACCACACCTCTTTCATCCTCTGAAAAACTTCGCGAATATACACCCGGACTGGTGGTCGGGCTTTCCATTCTTCTGTTCACAGTCATCTTGTGAAATATTGCGGGTTAGCCACGCTAAAGTATTGATTGTTAGGGAGTTATGTCGATAATATGGCTGAAATGGGGGCTTAGAGCCGCTTTTTCGTGGTGATTTTCTCGTTTTAAGCCGTAAAATCAATGTGCCATGCCATATCGCGAGTGGTAGGGGATTTTATAGTAACGCGCAAAAGTTCAGAACTTTTTTCCAGTGATACACCGACACCAGCCGCGATATCAGCATCAGCGATTACAGCTTTTACCGCGTCCCACCGCCGGCCGCCGTCAGCCAAACCTGCCACCCGGATCTCGTACGGATCATTGGCTATGACCCGGCTCACTGCAGAAAGGCAATTTTTTCTGCCGTCCCATTTTTCATCACGCACGTCAATAATGCCCTGTGTCACATGCCGTGATGTGCTGAGTATTACCGGATGCCCCTCATCCGCGCGCACCGCAATCACCCGGCAGGAATTCGGCGGGACTTCATCCCTGATCAAACCGCGAAAGTCAGGCATCATCCTGTTTGCCCAGAAATCAAACGCGTGATAATTCTTTTCCGCGTCCAGCCCGATTTTTTCACATGTATAATCAATATTAAGGGGTTCTTCGTGGAAGTTAAACAATCCGATTACATTACGCCTGATCCCGTTGCTGTCATCAGTAACGAGCCATGTGTTTGCCAGCGGATGATCAAAATAATCCACCGGACGTGCTGTGGCGGAGTGTGAGGCCAGCGTGCGTTTCATGATCTCAATCCGTTCAGCCGGCAGTGCCGGAAGCCAGTCGCTGGAAAGATAGAATTGACCTGACAACGAAACCCATGAAGTTGCCAGTTGCGCCTGCTCCATGGTTACTCCATTGGAACATGCCGGATCAGCGCCGGTACCGGACCGTGCACGCACCATTGTCGGATCCGGATCATTCCACCATATCCGGCCGTTCATGAAATAAAGACGCGACCCGCGCAAGGCCCCGGTTCGCAGCCCCTGTCCGTCATGATTGAAATCAGGCCCGATCCGCATGGAATCAACCAGCCCGAAAGCATAAAAAGACCTCATATTCTGCGAAACACAACAGCCGGAGAAGAACACGTCATCACCGGCATTATCACGTAACAAATGAAGTCCGTCACGATAAGCTTCTATCTGGGTCTTTAATGGATCGTGAAACGGACTTACATTGCCCATCTTGTCGTCAATATACCCGTCATTTATGTAGGTCAGTTCAGTCGCTGTGCCAGTCCAAAGCCCATCCATCTTGTAGTATTTGATTCCCCACGAACGAAAGAGATTCGAGAGCATGGCAAGGTGATCCCGTACTTCCGGGTGGGTGAGATCGAGGCAGGTACCTCCGAATGCCTTGGTTTTCATCACATCGCCTGAAGACCACCGGGCAAACCAATGCTGACAGTCCGCATAGTCCGGCGCTGCATGGTTCCGCCCGAACGGCAGCCACCAGAGGCCAAATGTTAATCCAAGTTTATCAAGAGCTTTCGTCACTGGTTCCATGCCGTTAGGGTACGGCCCGCCGGGACGGCAGCGTTCAAACCCGCGCGTTGGCCCGTCCAGTTCCGGGCCATCCTGCCAGCGGTCATCAATTTGTATAACTGTTAACCCGAACGGCTTCAATTCTCTGGCAACAAAATCAGCAAGTTCAATTGTCGAAAATTCATCTCCCGCCCCGCCATGCTCTTCCGCGTACCAGGTGCAGTATACACCGGTCTGCGGACGAAGCTTGATCCGGTAATATCCGGCAACTGCATCTGCAAGCCGTTCCTGCCCGATGCGGGCATCGCCGAAACAGCCTATGGCCAGACTCTCAAGGCGGGCGGTCCGGCCGGCGGGAATCCGCAAATGCCCGTAGTCAATCTGGGCCTTGAATTCAACCTTGCCGTCCTTGATTTGCGAAAACAATACTCCGGCTCCACGGTCGGAGGAAAGCCACCCGGCCACAACTCCGCGCCTTGTGGCTGGATCCGCGCAGGTGAGGAAGAAATAACTGCCGGGATTTTCACCCGGTGCCAGCAATCCGCCTGTTCCCATAGTCTGAAGTTGCGAGACTGGCGCGTCCAATTCGATATTGAATATAGCCGGAACACGCTTTGTAATATCAAGCAGATCTTTCCCGGCATTGCGCAGTGTTCCACGGATAAGCAGAAAAGGAAGCTTCGGGTAAAGTTCCAGTGAATTCTCACTGCCGTCTGATGACTGCAGAAGAATACGCATGCCACTGCCAAAAACAGTATCCTGAACGGAGTCAACCTTCACAGTTTCACGCACTTCTTCAAGTCTGCCGTCCGTCAGGAAAAGCTTGCCCGTAATCTGCTCAACGGCGCTGAAAGTTCCGGAACTATCGTCAAAAATAACCTGCAGGTAATCATTTTCTATTTTATGTTTCATTATGTTGCCGGACGAAGGTTGTTTTACAGCTCTGTCATATTTAACCCTGCCATTGACAATAAAACTCACTAACAATCCGGTCAAGAGGGAAAACAGAAGTTAAGAAGTAAGAAGACAAGAATGGGAGCAAGTCTACGCCAGGTCTCCCACCGATGGCGGATGTCGGGGCTGAGAAAGATGAGCGTTTTGACATAATAAGGCAAATGGCCGGCGCCGGCTTGAATATTTTTTTACTGGTATTCCTTAGGGGAATTTAAGATATTCCCCGCGTTATTCTTTAAACAACCTGTTTTTCCGGGGCAAAAAAAGGGGGAATCCATGACATTACTTACCAGCGAAGCTACATTAAGAAAGAAGACACTGAAAAATAAACACGGCCTGCGTTTTGATCTGTTGGAAAACGGCAGTATTTTCATGAGCAGTCACGACGGGATCATGATTCACCAGTATCGCGGCAATCCGGCAGAGGGCAGTGTCGGCAACATATACCTGCGCTGTTTTAAAGACGGCAAAATAAGTTACGCGCCGCTGACCGGACCAAACTCCACAAGTACATTCCGGGTAACCGGCAAAAGAGCTGTCTGGCAGGGCAGGTTCGGTGATCTTGAATATGCCTGCTGTCTGCAGTTGGCGGAAAAAGATTTCATGTGGTTCTGGACGGTGTACCTGCGAAACCACGGCCAGGCAAAGATTGACGCTGATCTTGTGTGCGCGCAGGATCTCGGCCTCGCTGTCAGACTGCTGGTTTCGCGCAATGAAGCTTATATCAGCCATTACATAGATCACCACGCGCTCAATCATAAGAAGTACGGATTCCTGCTGTGTTCAAGACAGGGATACAAGCAGTTGGAAAGAAATCCGTGGCTGATGCATGGCTGTCTGAGTGGAAGTCGCGGATACCTCTCGGACGGATTTCAGTTCTACGATCTTGATTACAAGGAAACGAATATTCCCGGCGCATTGCTTAAGCCGGAGTTTCCGAACAGTGTGCTTCAATATGAATTCGCGTTGCCCACACTGCTGTCACGAAAGATGAAACTGGCGGCCGCATCCGAGACTGCCGTTACATTCTTTGCCGTGTATGACCCTGATCATTCGCCGGCCAGCGGACGGCAAGACCTGCCTCTCGCCGAGAAGGCCGCCGCCGTCGCTGCGCGTGAAGTGCCGGACAATTTCCAGTGGAACACACGAGGCGGAAGCGCGGTAATGCCAACACTTTTCAACCGTGTCAGCATGTTTCAGTCGCGAAATCTGACCGCAAGTGAGATCGCCAGTTATTTTCCGGGCGCGAAAAGGAACATCGAGAAAAAGGACAGTCAGTTGCTCTCCTTCTATTACGGGGATCATGCTCACGTTGCACTCCGCGCAAAGGAGCTTCTGCAGGAACGGCCGCAGGGCATGATTTACCGGTCAGGGCACGACACGAAAATGAACGACGACATCCTGACGACCACTGTTTACGGATACGGCGTCTTCAATTCACAACTTGCAATCGGCAGTTCCGAGTTCAATAAGCTCATCTCCGTTTCCCGCAACCATCTCAACGTGGTGAAGAGTTGCGGCCAGAGGATATTTGTTGAGACCGACAACGGGTATGTTCTCCTCGGTCTGGCTTCCGCTGTTGAAATGGGTCTGAACTATACGCGCTGGATCTATGCCGGGCGCGGTGAGACGATTGTCGTGACAAACATGATGGACAGCAATAACCCGGCCAGTTTTGTGGATATTCAAGTAAAAACAGGAAAAGCCCGGCGTTTCCTTATTACCTCCAACATCGTCATGGGCAGGCATGAGTGGGAAAATCAGGCCCAACTTACGATAGACGCGAAGGCAAAGACTGCGAGGCTTTGGCCAGTGCGGGGATCCATAATGTTGGAAAAGTATCCGCAAACAAATTACTACATTGTTTCCCCCCATTCCGACGCGATAGACCATCTCGGGGCGGATGAACTCCTTTATCCGGACCGGAAGCGGCGCGGGCATCCTTTTGTCACCATCAGCA
>JAQBFJ010000207.1:0-3120 GCA_032123435.1 Verrucomicrobiota bacterium | reverse complement strand
CGGATGAAGGCGTGTCGAGACACGTCGAAATCGGGTTCCGAGGCAAGTCCTTGAGGTGGTGTAAGATACACGCTCGCAGTAGATTCTTCATGAATAATGTGCGCCAGATTACCCAATTCAAAGATTTCAACTGGTCGTTCTAAGGGAAAACATGCGAATATTGGTTGTTGATGATGAATCCAGCATAGCGACAATGCTTGTAACTTTATTGTCTTCCGAAGGCTACGATGCAACCCCCGCACTGAGCGGTAAATCAGCCATCCATTTACTTTCAACCGAAGAATTTGATCTTATGATTTCCGATATTCGCATGACTCCAATGAACGGCATGGAATTACTCAAGCACGCACATGAACATTGTCCACGCATGTCGGTTATTATGCTCACTGCTTATGGCCAGGTTGACACTGCTATTGAGGCAATGGAACTGGGTGCTTTCGACTATATTAAAAAACCATTCAGGGCAGATTACCTATTATCCATCGTCAAGAAAGCGCTTGATGCCCGTGTTTATCTTGATGAAAGCACAGTGCCGGAAAAAAGGCCGCCATGGCCTCCGCTCGCAACGGACAATGTCAATGAATCTGAATAATTATTGATTTTCTTTCGAGATATTAACAATCTGGTGTTTTATGGAACGAGCGCAGGCAAAATTAATCGGAACATATCGACGATAGATAAAAAGCAGAACAGAGCCCGGACCGGGCTCATGCTCCCTATGGCGCGGCGACTGAATCAGCATGAACCATTGGCACAAACCGTACACCCATATGATCTGCCTCGTGTATTTTACCGTTTACTTTTGTCAACACGACCAGACGCTGAATGCCTATTCCTACCGGAACAATCATTCGGCCGCCTTCCTTCAATTGACGCGTTAACGATGCCGGAATGTTTTCAGGAGCGCATGTAACTGTAATGGCATCAAACGGAGCATGCTCCGACCATCCAGCGTATCCATCTCCCGTCAACACTCGCACATTGTCATAACCTTCACTTGTCAATGTATTACGGGCACGACTCGCCAGTTCAGGCACAACTTCAACGCTGAAAACGTTCGCGCCCAGTTCTGCGAGTATGGCGGCCTGATATCCGGAACCCGTTCCTATTTCCAGTATTTTATCTTCTTCTTGCGGGTTCACGCATAAGGTCATATAAGCCACGATAAAAGGCTGAGAAATGGTCTGACCGTATCCGATAGAGCATGGATGATTACCATAAGACATTGCGCCATATCGGCATTCTTCAGGTATATATACATGGCGACGCACCTTGCTCATTGCCGCCAGGACGCGTTCATCCTTTATATTATAAGCTTTCAGCACACGAACCATTTCAGCCCGTTCATTCTCCATTTCCATAAGATCCTGTTCCATCGCAAAAAAACAGCGCTGAATATATCTTTAAATCCACAACACAACCTTCCGCCTTTCGTGCTTTCAGCCATCCAATCAGATTAGAAAGCGGAATTTCATGAACAATGATATCCTCATTTTCATCGCCACCGCCCGGCCCGTTTTTTTTCAATCGTTTCGCGAGATAGAAATCCACCTTTTCATTTGTCATGCCCGGCGATGTAACACCATCAAACAACGGGATCATTTCTTCACATTCATAACCTGTTTCTTCAAACATCTCGCGACGCGCGGCCTTTTCAAAGGATTCCCCTGCAAATCCTTCTTCATCTCCGGATAATCCTGCCGGCAACTCAATTGTTCTGGCATTGACTGCGGGCCGGAATTGCTCAACAAGAACAAGTTCCTTATTGTCCGTAACTCCGATAATACCGACTATTCCATTTATGTCAGGACGTTCTACGTATTCCCATCCGTTACGCACAATCATGTTCAGGTGACGTCCCTTCCATGCCACCTTGCCCTGTTTTTTATTACAATCCATATCTGCAAAGCTCATAGCGCAATGTTCTATTCACCTATTATTTTAACCAGAACACGTTTCTTTCTTTTACCATCGAACTCTCCATAAAAAATCCTTTCCCACGGCCCGAAATCGAGCTTGCCGCCAGTGATCGCGACAACCACATCGCGGCCCATAACCGTCCTTTTAAGATGAGCGTCCGCGTTGTCCTCGTATCCATTATGCGCGTACTGCGAATATGGCTTTTCGGGAGCCAGCCGCTCCAGCCATTTCTCAAAATCATTATGCAAACCGGACTCATCATCATTAATGAAAACGCTCGCCGTAATATGCATGGCATTGACAAGAACCAATCCTTCCTTAATGCCACTCTCTCTCAGACAGTCTTCAACTTCCGAGGTTATATTGATGAATTCACGCCTTCTCTTAATATCGAACCACAGTTCTTTTCGATATGACTTCATGATATTCATTCTCCATCTATCTTTATGTTAAAAACGGATTTTGCCTGCCCAGCAAGAAAGACATTTGATTAAGAACAACGCCCGTTACAAACATATCAGGCAGTATTTGCCAATATGATATCATCCAGCTCCCGAAGGAATGCCCTCAGCCCGGTAAGCACCCTATTTGCTTTCTGCGCGGCTTCAGCTATATCGTCCATGATTTCCTTGATTTCACTTTTGTTATCGAGGAGAGTCGGGTTACTTTGAACCACTTCGCTTAATCCCAAAATGGGCATCATCATATTATTCATATCATGAGCCGCCTGACGGGCATTGTACACTATCGTGTTAATTCTGTCCAAATCAAACGTTTCCGCACCCGGCCCGCTTTGCCCCATTTCAGTTTTACGGCATCCCGCAACATTCACCATGATAACATTAATTGATAACACATTGCCGCCGTCGTCGCGACAGGGAAGACAATTTGCAATGAACCTTATTTTGTGACCATCCTTCGCAAGAAAGCACCTTTCATAATCATTCGTGCAATTCAGCATGCCCGTCTGAAGCAGTTCCTTCTCTTTCTCCCTGTCTTCTTCGGCAATAAATTCAAGGATAGACCTGCCCACGGCCTGTTCCTTAGTGTAACCAAATATTTCCAGCCATTTAGCATTGATATCGGTTATCAAACCGGTTGAAGTCAGAACATGATACGGTACCGGAGCAAATTCATATATCCGTTTAAATTTTTCAAGTAGCTGCGTCAATTCGGCGTGTTTTTCCTGAATAGACGACA
>JAQBFJ010000206.1:0-5375 GCA_032123435.1 Verrucomicrobiota bacterium | reverse complement strand
TCAAGCCTGAACAGCAAGTGAATCGGCAAGAGATAACGGGAGTCGGAGCCGCCCATAGTAGCTGTGAAGTTGGGTAATGCCAATGGAGCAAAGGGGTGGCGGTTTAGGATAACAGGCAGAGGAAACATGCCACTGACACAGAGCAGACTATGAGCATGACAACTAGATTTGCTTGTTTCACACGCAGACAGCACAACCACGGATAGTGCATAGTTTCTATCCGTTATACACGTGAAAGACCTGAACTGGGAGCCGGATGGAGTAACTCCCCAAGTCCGGTTCTGCGAGGGCCTAAGTGGCTGGGCTCCAGTCGCTTAGGCTACTTCCCAAATAGTAAAATAAGGAATTGGATCAGTTTTCTTGTTCAGGTGTTGACGGTTCGCGTCGGGAAATGTTGACAAAGAAGTTTTAAGGGATAGAATCGTCCATGGAGTAGGGCAATAGTGTAAACTGAAAGCTGATACTTGTTGGGTTTGAAAAAAATGAAACACATAATTTTTGGAGTTCTAGTGGTGGTTGTGATTATCCTGCTGGTCTCGGCAATACGAGGATCGGTTGAAAGACACCGATGTAATCAAGATGTGGCTACCCTTTCGAAGATCGGAAAGCAGATGAGCAAATGGGCAATGGACCATGGCGAGACTTTCCCTAACCTGACCAACAAGTCGTTTCTTGCCACTCTTGCACAGAATGAAACAGATTTCCTCATAGCAAACAAAGTCGTTGTTTCTTCCGGAACAAATAGCGATGTTGCTGTGCAAGCGGAAACAGCAAATGGAACATTCGCCCTTTACGTTGACGGAAGTGTAATGGCAGTGAAATAGGGAATCGAACCAAAAAGTGGGGACTGAGGGGGCAGCCCCCCAAACAGTAAAATAAGGATTTATTTCGATCTTTTGCTGTTATTGACTGGTCGGGGATGATCCGCGCTAACGGGTTAGCCACGCTAAAGTACTTTTTTCCGTCTAAAAACCTTTCATTTGCGTTCATCTGCTGTGATCCGCACCGTGTGCTTGACTCTGGTGCTGGGGTGGTTAGAATTCTTTTGTTATGGCGAGAGCGATAAAACCCAATCAGGATTATAAGTCGAAGATGAGAAAATTACTTATCTTTATAGGCAGTGTATTTTGTCTGTTTGGGGCGGGTTGCGCGACGATACCTAACGGTGGGTATTCGGGGAACCTTTCGGAGCTTGGCGCGCCTGGCCGCGTACTGGGTCGGGTTGAGGTTGCCGAAGGTATGCTCGTCGAGACTGTTTCTCTTGGCGCCGGAAAATCGGTTAATATCCAAATCAACAGGGACAAGCCGCCGTCTAAAGAGTATTTCCTTCACGATAATGTCTTGACGATCGGCAGATTCAGCAAGGTGTTCGGCAGTGGGTTCACCAAGAAAAAGAATATATACTACAGGAAAAGAATATTCGATCGCGGCACCGATGTCTTCGATGTTGACGGACGGAAATATCTCGTGAATTGGAATTGCATATACAGGAATCCCTGGTCCGAACTTTCCGATAGGCCCGGCGAGTATGTCGTGGAGAAGATGATGGCCGATAAATACATCATCACGATCCATGGGATTGAGGGGACTGAAAGGTCAGCCCCCAAAATAGCAAAATAAGGATTTATTTCGATCTCTCGCCGTCATTGACTGGGAAGAAGTGGTGATATACAATACATGATGCTGGACAGGTTGATCATATTAATGCTTGATTAAGGAGGAGGTCCTTAAATACGTAATTCTTAAGGGCAGACCAAAGAAAGGGTGATATACGGAAGGATCACATCCATAAGTATTGGTAACACCGGGCGCGGGTTGACGAAAACGTGATGTGGACCGCAGGGCAAGAAGAAAGGAAGGAATAAAATGGCAGAGATCGATGTTAACTGTCCCTATTGTGGCGAACAAGCAAAGGCACCTGCTAAATGCGCTGGGAAGAGTGCGGCGTGCCCGTCATGCGGAAAGCAAATCGAAGTTCCCACTGCGGCACCGATCAAACTCACTGCCTCATCTAGTCCACTTGGCGGGAGACTTGCTGCGGGATTGATAGGCGGTTTTATTCTGGCCGTGCTCGCGACGAATATCTTTTCGGCAATCTTGGGCGATGTGACCACAAATGAGCAAAGTGTAGCTGTGATGGCAGTATCTGGGATTATTTTCTTTGGTCTGTGGACTGCTTCAGTCATCTTCGCGATCAAAGCCAAACGTGCGGCCAAGGTATGGCGACTATTACTTGTCTTAAATGCGTGCCTTTCATTCGCGTTGCCATTGGCAGGATTTGTCATGGCCGGCAAGGCTGTGCACCAATTTGAGACAACAGGACGTCAACTAGAAGCAATTGCCATGGCCGGTGCAGGCGGTATCACTGCGATTTTCCTTGGGATTCTTGGTTTTTTTCTAGGGGCCATTTTTCTGACAGTCGGATTGTTGGTTGGCCGTGATAAACAGCAAAGAGAATAAACAAGTAGGCATCTAACACCGTTCAGAGTATTACAGTGCTCGTCCCGCAGAATAATTGCCGAACCTGTCAAAAATAAAGACGGGGATCTCTCCGCCGCGTGAGGAGAAGACAGCTAATGCACCTGTAGCCGAGAAGTAAGTGAAAGACTGAGGGGGCAGCCCCCAAAATAGCAAAATAAGGATTCATTTCGATCTCTTGCCGGGACCAGCCCTCAAGGCGCTAAATGGCAGACCTCGCCTTTGTGTGACCTTGGTTTTTCTGCAAAGCGTTTTCCATCACTCAGCCAGTCGGTCATTCTGCTCCGAGGGACACGTTGGGGACTGATCGGTGAGACTGAAAAGGCGCACTGGTCTGAATGCAATGCTATAGGAGCCAGATTATGGCCCGTGTCGATCAATCTCACCAACAATCAATCGGGCTGACCACATCGAACTCACTCTTGTCCATGACATGAGTGTAAATCATCGTTGTTTTCACATTTCTATGACCGAGTAGTTCTTGGACCGTTCTGATATTGTACCCCTGTTCCAAGAGTCTCGTAGCGAAACTGTGTCGAAAAGTATGAGGTGAAACGCGTTTTCGAATTCCAGCCAAACCGGCAGCTTCTCTCACAGCCTTTCTCAGAATATCAGGCAAGACGTGCCAACGACCACGCTCGCCGGTTTCCCTGTTGCGAAATAGTGTCTTGGCAGGAAAGACAAACTGCCATCTGAATTTCTTGCTGTCAGCTTTGTACTTCCGGCCAAGCGCGTGCGGCATGGCGACCGCCCCACACCCATCGGCGAGGTCCTGATCGTGCAGCCGCTTGACGCGCCGAAGATGATCGTTCAACTTCTGCTTCGATCGTGCCGGCATGATCGTAAACCTGTCCTTCTTGCCTTTCCCGTCCACAACGAAAATCCTATTGGCTTCAAAGTCTGGTGTGCCACACGCAATGACAGGCATTCATTGACCCGCAACCCAGCGCCATAGAGTAGTCCTGCCATCAACCCCGTGACGCCGGTTATCTGAGAAAGCACGGCCTTACCCTCTTTTGCGGTCAAAACAATGGGGATACGATCTCGCATGCGGGCATGGAACGCTTCCTTTTATACCTACGGCATTTTAAGTTACACTTTTCGGTTCTCCGAGAGAGATTAATTTCTATTTGCTAGCCATCTCGTAATATCCTATTATTTAGACATGAGCGTAACACTCCAGAAGATACTTGAATTAGTAAATAAAAAGGAAATCAGGATATCTGACCATGGTTACGATGAGCTGGCAGAAGACGGCATTTTCGTGAGAGATATAATCGGTAGCGTGAAAGATGCTGTAGTAGTAGAGGATTATCCTGATTATCCAAAGGGACCATGTGTCCTAGTTTTGCAGAGTGATCAGGACAAACAACCTATTCACGTTGTTTGGGGTATACCAAAGGGTTCTGATAGCCCTGCAGTTGTTATAACTGCTTACCGTCCTGATCCGGACAGATGGACAAGAGATTTAATGAGGAGAAAATAATGAAATCAAGACATCACACAAAACTCATTCATGAGGGGGAATACGTTGCCGAAGTTGATGTTGATCTTATCGAGACCGACACCGGATGGTCTCCGTATCTCAGTCTTGATGACGCCTACAAACTCGACGACGTGCGTGCCGCACTTCGTCGCGGCGACATCAATACTGCAGCCAATTCAGCCAAAGTATTCACTCTTACCGCAGTTGCTGTCTAGACAGCAAGACGGAGAACAAAATCTTGCACGGGACACGGACAAGCCGCGCCCGTGAAGATAACGTTCTGCCAGTGAGAATGTTTTTGTGGTAGCAGGCGGAAATCAGTTGCCGGATGCTTGCTGAGGTGGGCGGAGAATTTTCTGAATCTGAGATTTTGCCATAAGGGAACATAGAGGAGATTTACAGGAAAATCGAGGTTTTTTGAGGCGGCTTGGCATGAAAACGGGGGAAAGTTGATTTTCTTTCTTTTTTGTCTTGACTCTTATATGCTATAAAGTAGTATAGCGTATAAAAGATATGAGTCCATTATCACAGATCAGCAGAATTCGCCGGCGTATTTCGCGACTTGTTCGGCAACGGCAGGCGGCTGAACGGAGGCTTTCAGGGCGGGGAGAGCTACTTAAAGGCACGTTGCTGGAGGTCAGGCGTACCTGCGGCAAGGCGGGCTGTAAGTGCGCGAAAGGCGAAAAGCACGTCTGCCATCAGCTTTCAGCCAGCATAGAAAGCCGTACCCGGACACGGAATGTGCCGCGTAAATATCTCACAAAGGTCAGACACTTGACCGATAACTATCGCCGATTCCGCCGTTCGCGGGCTGAATGGGTTCGGATCAATGAACAGATAACAGATTTAATCAACCAGTTGGAAGTTGCTCGTACAGTGGAGGATTTCTCTGATGAATTCATGCGTAAAAAGAGCTAAAAAAGAACGTGTTGCACAGCGACGGGCCGAGAAACAGGCCGAGCGCAAACGCGAAAGCAAGCAACGTCAGTACACGGCCTGGAAGCACCTGACCCGTAACCAAAAGGCAGTTGCCAAGCGTCTGGCTCACGGCGAGGCCTGCGACTACGTACATGACGGCTCCTGGGGGTGCTTCGACCGGTTCATGATTTTCCTCAAGGGCATCAATTACCTGGCCACGTTGGACCTGGACGGAGAAGGCTATGAGCGGCGCATGCTCACCATAGCCAAGCTTTTGCTTACTTACCAGGCGCGGATACTTCTGGGGATCGACTCGGTCAATAAGATTCCTCATGTACTTTTCGGAGATATTGGGCTTTTGATGACACTGGGCTGGACGGCGATTCAGATCAAGGATGGGGTATGCAGTCGGGGCAAAGGCAACCACGAGGGGCCTGTTCACAAGGACACTCTTCCGGACTGTCTCGAGCGGCTCGGTGCCGAGGAGATTACC
>JAQBFJ010000205.1:0-6696 GCA_032123435.1 Verrucomicrobiota bacterium | reverse complement strand
CAAACAGTTGACAGAACTTTTTGGTGATTCGTTTACGGTGCTCATCGCGGATTACAGGTATGGATATATTGCCGGCGCGTGCCATGAAGCGGTTATCAAGACGGTTGATCTTCGGCGCACGGCTTCGGATATGGCTGATGTTTTTATTACTCATCCTGTTCTTGGTATGCCGATATTTCTGCTTATGATGTATATTATTTTTCTGTTTACATTCAAGATGGGTGAAGTACCGATGGGCTGGCTTGATGGGCTGTTCGGATGGGTTGCCGGCGGCATAATGAAAATGTGGCCTGTTGGATGGTCTGAAGAAATCAGGTCGCTTATTGTTGATGGCATAATAGGCGGGGTGGGCGGAGTACTCGTATTTTTACCTAACATACTTATCCTTTTTTTCTTCATTGCGGTTCTGGAGTATTCGGGGTACATGGCGCGGGCCGCGTTTGTCATGGATCGTCTGATGCATCGGATAGGTCTGCATGGAAAAAGTTTTATTCCTATGTTGATAGGGTTTGGTTGTTCTGTGCCGGCAATTATGGCGACGCGAACTCTGGATACGAGACGTGACAGACTGGTCACGATGCTCATTGTTCCGCTTATGAGCTGTGGCGCGAGATTGCCCATATACACGCTCATAATACCGGCCTTTTTTCCCGTTAAGTATCATTCACTGATGTTATGGCTCATTTATCTGACGGGTATTATTATGGCCATTCTGGCGGCAAAACTTCTGGGGCTTACGGTTTTTAAGGAGCTGTCGCGGGGATTGGTCATTGAATTGCCGCCATACCGCATGCCCACCGTAAAGTGTGTTCTGATTCATGTGTGGGAACGGTCATGGTTGTACTTGCGAAAGGCCGGCACGATTATTCTTGGGGTTTCCGTGCTTATGTGGGTGTTGGTAAGTTATCCGCGCAAACATGATGATCAGTCGGATGATTTGACGGCAGAGATCAAGGCTGAACAGGTGGCGTATTCGGCGGCTGGCAGAATCGGTCGTTTTATTGAACCGGCACTAAGGCCGATGGGGTTTGATTGGCGAATAGGCACTGCGCTTATAGGAGCAATAGCGGCAAAAGAAGTGTTTGTGTCTCAACTTGGTGTTGTTTATTCGCTGGAGCGCGCTGAAGAAAGGACTGAATCACTACGAGACATATTGAGGGAAAAATATACGCCGTTAACAGGTTTATGTATCATGCTGTTTTGTTTAATAGGAACTCCGTGCGCGCCTACATGCGCGGTGATGCGATTGGAAAGCGGCTCATGGGGATGGGTTCTGTTTCAGTTTTGCGGACTCACGATATTGGCATATATCGTAACGACTGCTGTATATCAAACGGGCGTATGGATGGGATTCTGATTCCGGTAGCAATCCGGTTCTGCGGCAGGTGGTATGTATGTTGACAAGGCAGTATGAGCGGCCTTTTTCCGCATGATGAGCAGGTGGAACAAGAAATCGCAAAGAGGAATATACATCAGGTTCAGGTTTGTATATGATGCTGAGAATTGTTGAAAAAATGTCGGTTCGGCCTGTAGTAGTAATACTGATATAAAACAGAAGTGGAGATGAAGATAATGCGGAGACCTGTGGCAGTTATTGTGCGTGATGGATGGGGGCTGAGCGAGGATAAGAAGGGCAATGCCGTTGCGGCTGCCCATACGCCTAATATTGATTCGTTTAAGACCATGTATCCATGGACGGTTCTTGATTGTTGTGGTGAACCGGTTGGGTTGCCGGACGGGTATCAGGGTTCCAGTGAAGTCGGGCATCTTAATATGGGGGCTGGCAGAATAGTTATTCAGGAGCTTAAACGTATTGATGACGGGTTGCGGACTGGCGCTCTTTTTGAAGTTTCAACATGGAAGAAGCTGGTTGAGAATTGGAAGAAGAACGCGAGTCGTCTGCATTTACTGGGTCTTCTGCAGGATGAAGGAGTTCACGCGCATCAGGAGCATCTGTTCAAGATTATGCGCCGTGCGAGGCAGGAATATCCCGATGGTGAGATAATAGTTCATCCTTTTCTGGACGGTCGGGACACGCCGCCGCGCAGTACGCTTGAGTATATTGCCAGGCTCGGCCTGGTCATGGCCGAGGTCGGTAATTGCCGCATAGGCACTATAATGGGGCGTTATTACGCCATGGACAGGTCGAAAAACTGGAATCTGATCGATCAGGCGTATAACTGTATTGTTCTTTGCGAAGGACGCCGGGTTGCCACGGCCGAGAAAGGCGTGAAAGATTCTTATGATAATGACAAGACTCCTGACGGAGTGGACATGTTTGATGAATATATTCCACCCGCGTGTGTTGGCGATTATGACGGGGTAAAGGATGGTGACTGTGTATTGCATACCAATTATCGGCAGGATCGCGCCATTCAGCTCAGCATGGCATTTTGCGATCCGGCTTATCCGGGAACCCTGAAAAAAAAGCCGGAAGTCACGTATGTAGGTTTGACGCGGTATTATAATGAGTTCACGAATTACATGATGGGGCCAATTGATGAAGGTGGCGGCATGAATAACCTGTTGGGTGAAGTCGTCGCGCGCGCCGGGTTGCGTCAGCTTCGTATTGCCGAGACACAGAAATTCAGGCATGTAACAAGTTTCTTTAACGGGAAATCAACAAAGCCATACGCGGGTGAGGATCAGGTTCAGGTCGAGGGCCGCTTTGATCCGGCTATGTTCGCGAGTCATCCGGAAATGGAAGCTTATAATGTTACCGAAGAACTTCTGAAAAGATTGGAAAATAATCCATACGCTTTTATTGTTCTGAATTATGCAAACGGCGACATGGTTGGGCATACCGGCAATCTTGCTTCGGCAACCAAAGCCATAGAAGTGGTTGATGAATGCGTAGGCAGGATTGTCGAAAGGCTGTTGGCGCTTGACGCACAGATTCTTGTTACCGCTGATCATGGTAATGCTGAAGAGATGTTAGACAAAGAGACAGGTATGACAAAGACAAGTCATACGCTTAATCCTGTTGAATTTATTTATGTGGCCAATGATTCGCCGGGAACGAAGTTATTGAAGCGTGGCAAATTGTCTGATATAGCGCCGACGGTACTGTTTCTGCTGGGTCTGGAAGTGCCTGAGGAAATGACGGCGGAAAATCTTATTTGCAGATAGATTCTGATATGAAGGTGCAAGTGACGGTTGGTTAATTCTAATATTTTGTTTGAAAATGAAAAGTGTTACGCGTTTGTTCATTTTAATGTTGTTTTTACCAGTCGAAGTGCTGGCTGTTCCAATTACGGGTTATTTCAGTCCGAAGAATAGCGGACGGCCGGTGAGGCGCAGGACAGATTACATAATTCTGCATACCACGGAAGGCGCTAAAGAAGGTTCGCTTCGAAAACTGTATCGTAATGGTGAGGCGCATTACTTTATTGATGAAGTTGGCCGTATATACAATATCATCAGTCGGCGCAGGGTAGCGTTTCATGCAGGCAGAAGCATGTGGCAGGGCAGAACCAATCTGGATGATTATTCCATAGGAATAGAAGTGGTAGGTTATCATAACAAGCCGATCACGACGGCCCAGTATAAGGCGTTGAAGGAATTGTTGTCGTGGCTTCAGGGTATTTACAGGGTTCCTGACGACAAGGTGTTGACTCATTCAATGATTGCTTACGGCGCGCCGAATCGCTGGCATAAAAAACCGCATCGTGGCCGGAAACGGTGCGGTATGCAGTTTGCGCAAAGATCAGTCCGGTATAAATTGGGTTTATCCGAACAGCCGTTGTATGATCCGGATGTTAAGGCGGGCAGACTTATTATCGCGGATTATCAGCTTGCAAGGGCGCTTTACGGAAGCGCGCAGGAGACGGATACGGCGTCGCGTAGTGTCGGCAATGTTATTGCGGAAGGCAGATCGGCGTGGGATATAGCGGGCTATAAATACAACAATCCTGATACAACTTATGTATTTCCTGATGGAAGAACGGTTAAGGGGAATACAATTAAAAGCTGGTCTTCCATTCCAGCCGGAACCACGGTCACGGTTGGCAAATATTCCGCAAAGGAGAAAACGTTTCCCGGCATGAGAATGGTCGGCCGGGACGGCAAAACGGCGCGTGATATTATTGGTGATGCCAGCGGCAGCAAGACAACGATATACCTGTTGCCGGATGGTGCCGTTAAAAGGGGTGATGAATTGAATGTTACCAATCTGGACGGTTTGCCGGAAGGCACCAGAGTGGTTACGAATTATATTTATGGCGGATATATTACTTCCCGGAGAAGCGCGTTTGATATATGCGGGCCGCAATGGAATGCGGCAACAACATTTTATGTATTCGCGGACGGCGTGATGGAATCCGGCGATACCGTGGATGAGAGGCAAATGCCGAAAAACACACTTGTACTTTATCGGCAGTGAAGTGTTCTGATCTGTTTTCTTTTTATTGCCATACGGGCGCTGAGCTGTCCTTTATCTGGCATTTTATCGGTGAGATGCCGCCAGAAGGCGGAAAGCACGACAGTATATGCTAATTTCATGGTTTACTTTCAGGGCTGGTGGGTATAGTTTTGCTCACTCTGGTTTGGTTTTTTTCTGTGCATGATCTATGATGGATGGCCAGAACAGGATGTAAAATCTAAAGAATACAGGGAAAATAAGGAGTATACAGATGGCTGGAAAAGAAAAATACGTTTATTCATTCGGAACAAGCAAAACAGAAGGCAATGCTTCGATGAAGAGCCTGCTCGGCGGCAAGGGCGCGAACCTTGCCGAGATGTGCAAAATAGGTGTTCCGGTGCCCCCGGGCTTCACGATTACTACGAAAAGTTGTGACGAGTATTACAGGATCGGGAAGAAAAAGTTCTTTGCCAAGATCAAACCGGAAATAGTAGCAGCACTCAAGAATCTGGAGAAGGCAACCGGTAAAACGTTTGGTAAAGGCCCGAAACCCATGCTGGTCTCGGTCAGGTCGGGAGCGGCAGTATCCATGCCGGGAATGATGGACACGGTCTTGAACCTCGGTCTTAATCCTGACACCGTTGAGGCTTTGATTAAGCTGACGGGTAATGAGCGGTTCGTAATGGATTCCTATCGCCGTTTTATTCAAATGTTCGGTGATGTTGTAATGGGCGTGCCGCATCATGATTTTGAAGCTCAGCTTGACGCGGTAAAGAAGAAGAAAAAGATAAAACTTGATACGGATCTTACGATTGCTGATTTGAAAGAGGTCGTCAGTCGTTACAAGAGCGTAGTGAAAAAAAATACCGGCAGAAACTTTCCGACAGATCCCATGGAGCAACTCAACCAAGGCATTGATGCGGTATTTGGCTCGTGGAATAACCCGCGCGCGATCAAGTATCGTCAACTGAACGATATCCGCGGCTTGCTAGGTACGGCAGTAAATGTTCAAACAATGGTATTTGGCAACTCGGGAGTTAATTCCGCCACTGGTGTCGCGTTCACGCGGGACCCATCGAC
This sequence comes from Verrucomicrobiota bacterium, assembly GCA_032123435.1. Taxonomy (GTDB): domain Bacteria; phylum Verrucomicrobiota; class Kiritimatiellia; order UBA8416; family JAQBFJ01; genus JAQBFJ01. Next base: position 1,256 of record JAQBFJ010000205.1, on the reverse strand, counting down.
CGGCGAGAACAGGTATTTCTACGGAGAATATCTTATCAACGCTCAGGGTGAAGATGTTGTAGCAGGTACACGCACACCTCAGCAAATCACTCTCAAGGGATCAAGAGAATGGGCAAAGTCACAGAAGGTTTCAGAGGCGAAACGTAAAGGCGAGTTCCCTTCGCTACAGGAGACAATGCCGAAACTTTTCGATCAGCTCGACAGGATCAGGATCAAGCTTGAAAAACATTACAAGGACATGCAGGACCTTGAGTTTACTATCGAAGACGGAAAGCTGTTCATGCTCCAGACAAGAAACGGCAAGCGAACAACCGCGGCCGCGGTAAGAATTGCCATTGACATGATAAAAGAAAAGCTTATCAGCGAAAAAACCGGTGTGTTACGAATAGATCCGGCCGGGCTTGATCAGCTTTTGCATCCGGTTTTCGTCAAAGCTTCAGAGGACAAGGCAAAGAAACTCACTACGGGTCTTCCCGCGTCGCCGGGAGCGGCTACTGGCCAGGTGGTGTTCAGCGCGGACTCCGCGGAAGAATGGGCTAAGAACGGGAAACAGGTAATACTGTGTCGTATTGAAACAAGCCCGGAAGACATCGGAGGAATGGCCGTGGCAAAGGGAATCCTTACCGCGCGCGGCGGCATGACATCACACGCCGCGGTCGTGGCGCGCGGCATGGGGACCTGCTGTGTAGCAGGGGCTGGCGATATCGTAATGGATTACAAAGGCAAGAAGTTTACGAGCAACGGAGTTGTTGTCAAAGAGGGCGACTGGATATCGCTTAACGGTTCAATCGGCGCGGTGTACAAAGGACAGGTCGAAACAATTGAACCGCAACTCACGGGTCCGTTTGGTGACATCATGAAGCTTGCGGACAAGTATCGCACACTCAATGTAAGGACGAATGCCGACACGCCGCACGATGCGGAGGTTGCCGTTAAGTTTGGCGCTGAGGGTATCGGTCTTTGCCGCACGGAGCACATGTTCTTCGAGGGCGACCGTATTATTTCGTTCCGCAGGCTCATCCTGGTGGCTGAAACCGTGAAAAAACTGCGTAAACAGCTGGAAAATGCTGAAGGTGCCGACAAGGTCGATATTGAAAAACAGCTTAAAGCGCCGCTTGTGCAATATAATCGCGCGCTTAAAGAACTGTTGCCCCTGCAAAGAAAGGACTTTGCGGGAATATTCAAGGCACTTAAGGGGCGGCCATGTACTGTTCGCCTGCTTGATCCGCCATTGCACGAGTTTCTGCCGCACGATG
>JAQBFJ010000204.1:0-2984 GCA_032123435.1 Verrucomicrobiota bacterium | reverse complement strand
CAATACCAGTATCGCCATCGACAACCACCTCACTATTTCCACCAACATCAGTAACAACCGAAGCCAATCCCGCCGCCCCTGCTTCCAGCAGTGTAATGGACGTGCCCTCCTGGTCAGAAGAAAGACAGAACACATCCATCTTCTCAAGCCATGAACAAATGTCATCCTTCTCGCCCGGAAGCAGGTATTTGTCCGCCGGCAAGCCACACTCTTTTATTACACTTCTGATTTGTTCTCCGCAAGGCCCGTCACCAACAAGTATGAGCATAGAGTCCGGGCGTTTCTTCAGGAATCCCGCGAACGCTCGCACAAGCAATTCATAATTCTTCTCCGGAGAAAAACGTCCAATACTGCCAATGGTAAAACCGTCACCCGAACGCATGGAACAATCTTTCTCCGGGAAGCGTGATAAATCCACTCCGTTAAGAACGGTTTCTACCTTTCGCGCCGGAACTTTCTCTATGCCGGTCACAATCTTCTTTATATCGCCGGAAACAGCCGCTATTTTCTTTGTGAAAAATGATAAACACCTGCTTAACAATACCCATCTGGGATTATCAGGCCAGTTCCGGCCATGCTTAGTGTGAACAAGAGGAATCCCTGTCAGCAAAGACGCGGCAACACCATACATGTGAGGATGCGAATTATGCGAATGTATGAGAGATATTTTTTCTCGTTTCAAATAACGGCATAAGTCAAACAAGACAGCTATATTCTTTCTTTTACCCAGATTACCAACCCATATGCCGTCAACCTTGCTTTTCCCGGCCCATACGCCGGCGTCAATAAGACAACCAAGATGCGATATCACGTCCCGCTCCCATAAGCCCTTCGTAAGGTCGAGAATAACTTTTTCCATACCGCCAATGCCAAGTGCCCTTACCAGATGCAGAACCTTAAAATCATTATTGGCGTTCTTCTTCAAATTCATATCCCCTGTTCTATTCCAGTTCTGTCAAATATTCTGCCCCATTTTTGGGCTAATCAACGTTTTATCAACAACTTACAGCGAAATGGTCTTTCTCCCCCATTTCAACACCCAATATCTTTCTTCTTACCACCCGCGCTCCCGCGCTGGAGTTCCCGAGAACACGGAGAATATAAGAGACCGAGGTTGCATCAAATCCAATATTGCTTCGCAATACCTGATTTGATGCAACGTTGTTGTCAGGGAGTAAACCTCCGAGACAACCTCATCACCTCCTGATGCAGGTTGTTGATTTAATTTTTGAAACATTCGTTTCTGAATTAAATCAACTCTCTTCTCCTTCTTTCTCCTGCGGCCCGCCGTAGTTCGGAAGGCGAAGGCGGCTCCAGATCTCCGTGAACTCCGTGGTAAATATTCCCTTTCCCACACTTGGTTATTGGACATTCAATTCTTTTTCTTCGTGCCCGTTTTTTCATTTTATTTTTGACACTGCCTCTATTCCGGCGCTATTTCTAGCACTATCGGTATCTTGCCCGATCGGTTTCTTTGAAGAGTCTCCACACGTTCAAAATTCAGTTTGACAACAAAACCCAGCTTCGTACGTAAAGCTTTCTCCAGCAACGCGCATTTTTCAGCGTTTAATTCGTCACGGGTAACCAGGTTCACAATAAGACTTTCCCTGTCTTTCTGAACCAGCTGATATCCGTCTATCCATTTGAAATCTTTCATTAGATGGGGAATAAACAGTGCCGTCAGGTCCTTCCCTCCGGGCAGACGAATAATTTCCTGAAGCCTTCCATCCACACGCGCAAGAAGCGGAAACGGCAGACCGCATGAACATCTGCCGCCATCAGCCGGAAACGCGCCAATATCACCGATTTCATAACGTACAAAAGGATTGGCGCTGTTCCTCAGATCAGTAACAACAATACGCCCTGATTCGCCTGGCGGAACAGGTTTACCGGTTTCATCCACAACTTCCACCATCAGATTATCCGTATTTAAATGATAACCGCAGTGTTCTCCACACTCCATACCGATCAACATGAATTCACGGCTCCCGTATGACAAAAACAATTCATCCGCAAGATATGTTTCCACAATCTCTCTCTGCCCCGGATGTAAACCTTCCGCCGCGGTAATCGCGCTTGCCGCCTTCCATGCAAGCACGTCCTTATTGTCCCGCGCGAACACCGCTAATGATACAAGATTTCCGGTAAAACCGACTATCGAGAACGGTTTAAATCGGTTTATTATTTCGCAGCATTTCCTTTTTTCGGCAGTGCCAAAATCGAAACTGTCAAAAAAAATTCTTCTCTGCAGAAAACCATTAACAGCACCGGCAATTTTTTTCATCGGGCCCGGCGGATTAACGGCGGTCGCCCATACGTAAAGACTTTTACGGCCCTTTTCGGCTCCAGCCCACGAGTAGCCGCGATCAGACACCGCCGTTCGCCATTCCCAGCTTTCGCGAGTGACGTAATACGGCGTTGGAACTCCAGTTGATCCGCCGGTGGCATTGACAAAACTATTCTTTAATGGAGGCCCGGTCAACGACTCAAAAAAGGAACGTTGATCCGCCCGTGTCCATACCGGCAATTCCACACTCTTGACATTCTCTGCCCTGCCGGGAACCGATCCGCGAAAGCCTCTTACTTTCCTTGCGTATGCCGGAAACCGTTCAATGGCTTCCCTGACACGTGTCTGAAAAAGTGTTCGGGTAAGCTTGTTCAATTGTTCATAAGTCATGCTTGCGGTTTTTCCAGCTTCACGCTGAATGCGCCACCTGTCATGACCGCGCAATTGACCATAAATACCGTTCAGGATTCCATACATGCCGCCACACCTTTACACGTTTTTTCTTTGTGAACCTCCGGCAATACCGCGATAATTATACGCAAAAAAACCGTCACCTCCCACAGAAAACTGGCCGGAATAAATCTCTTCACGATCAAAGCGCCAACCGCGGACTCATCTTCCAGATCAACAGTAAAAACACGATCCATACAGCGATCGTCATTACTGTCCATGTTCCACTTTTTACCCTTGCACTACA
>JAQBFJ010000203.1:0-3517 GCA_032123435.1 Verrucomicrobiota bacterium | reverse complement strand
TTGACAGCTCCGTAAGCGGCAAATGACTGACGCCATGCGCCCCCCACTCTACCAGTGGATCTTTCGACATAATATCAATATCCGCCCGTGTCAGCATTCCTTCACATCCAACCCAACCTGGAGTAACAAAAACAGTGAACGGCATGCCCTTATCCCTCATAAAGGGATATATGGTCGTATAAACATCCCTGTAACCGTCATCGCACGTCAACACAATGGCATTATTACGCACCGCGTCTTTATTTTCCACGCATTGCGCTATGGTGCAAAACTTATATTGCGCGCTCAAATAACTTATACGCCTCTTGAAATCAGATAATGACAAACAACCCTTTTCAAGATCACGATGATCCGCCTCCGACAATGATCCATGCTCATCAATAACGCGATGCAAGGACAATACGCGAACCGCGGGGCCATTCTTCATTAAATGGACCCATTTATACAGCCGTTCGGCCCTCAGCAGAAAAAGGATTTTACAGATAATATTTTTCATCATTTTCATTACAAATGCCGATTTCGATGGCGATTTCGATCCCGATTTCATGCTAAATATCCTTTTTCTTACCACCCGGCCTGCCAGGCGGACACAAGAAACATTCACCACGGAGTACACGGAGGCACGGAGAATACAAAAGCCGGAGGTTGCATCAAATCCTGTATTGCACAAGCAATCCATGATTTGATGCAACGTTGTTGTCAGGGAGTAAACCTCCGAGACACCTCATCACCTCCTGATGCAGGTTGTTGATTTAATTTTTGAAACATTCGTTTCTGAATTAAATCAACTCTCTTCTCTCCTCCGTGCCTCTGTGAACTCCGTGGTAAATATCTTTTTCTCACGTCTTCATGCGACTATACAATCTTCCCGCAATTGAACCATCCTTTATGTACCGCATTGCCAAACGACTTAAATATCCAAGCCGTTTCAGTCTTGCCGCCTTGCGCTGACTATTCATTATTTTCTGTCGGGCACCAACCAATTCCTGTACCGACAATGCCTCACTGCGCATGACAGCATTAAACCCCGTATATTGCGACCAGTCTTTCGTTACAATCAGTCCTTTTTTGTCGGCCTCCTCAAAAAGCAATGTCCCTGGATATGGTGTAACAATGGCAACCTGCATCGTTAACGGCTTGATTTTACGTATGGTCTCTATCGTTTTGTTGATACTGTCCATCGTCTCGCCTAACAGCCCGATAAGAACAAACACGTGAGCATGTATGCCCAGCTTTTCCGTCAATCCGAAGTTGTGCAGAAGTGTTTCCATCTTCTTTTCCACCCCATCTTTGCCGACACGCGCGAACATTGCCGGGTCTCCACTTTCAAGACCATAATGAATTCGCGCGCAACCGGCCTGCTTCATTTTGCGTAACAAAGTTTCATCAACTCGATCAAGTCTCGTTTCAACCACCCACGATATATTCAAATTCCTGTTGATCATCTCATCGCACAATTTATGAACCCGACCGGAATCCATCGTAAATACCTGATCGCGGAAAAGAATCCCTTCGACGCCATGCCGAACCTTCAGGTCTTCAATCTCATCCACAACTTTTACAGGATCACGATAAACAATACAGGATCCGAATCCGACAGGATAAGGACAATAATAACACTTGAACGAACAGCCGCGTGACGAGAACACGGCGGCATAACGCACACCTTTGCCAAAGCCGTGATACCGATATTTTTCGACAGGAACAAGGTGATACGGCAAGCGCGGAAGTGAATCCAGATCCTGAATGTGCGCTATTACTTTATTGGTAATAACACCTTCCTGAACTTCAAACCGTTTCCCATCCGCCTTCACCCGTGACAAAAACTCTTCCCTGCCGGACGCAGACACGCGCATAAAGTCAGGCAGTACAACTTCCGGATCACCTCGAATAATTACATCCACCTCGTTCGATTCAGCGATCAGACCATACAGCGGAATCGTTACCGTACCTGTAACCACAAGTACAACTTCAGGGAAACGCTCCTTGACAGCTTTAAGAAGCGCTATATCTCCATAAATAGACGGTAAATTTATGACGCTTACCAATATCTGCGGCCGTTCTTCAGCTACTTTGCCAAGAATACCGTCGAGGTCCGTATTATCAGCCTGAGCGTCGGCAAAAACAACATCATGCCCAAGCCTTTCAAGAACAGCCGCGGAATAAAGCAACGACATGTAGGGCAGAGTAATATAATCACGGTCATGCCCGTAACACTGACGAACCGAGTAATCGGCTACACCCATCCCACCAGCGTAATCCCGCTTTACGTTCATCCCGGGCGGACTGGGAGGCTGTAAAAGTAATATTTTCATTTCACCTTAACCGTTTTTTCAATATCCCATCTTTACCCATCAGGGCACTGTTCATGAAATCTTCCGCCACAGACGAAGTGGTAAACATCTTTCTTTTTACCACCCGGCGTCCCCGCCTCGAGTGCCCGAGGACACAAACACTACAAAGACCGAGGTTTCATCAAATCCAACATTGCTTCGCAATCTCGTATTTGATGCAACGTTGTTGTCATGGAGTAAACCTCCGAGACAACCTCATCACCTCCTGATGCAGGTTGTTGATTTAATTGCGAAACACTCGCTTCCAAATTAAATCAACTCTCTTCTTCGTCTCTTTCTCCTACATGGTAACTCCGTGGTAAATATTCCCTTCCCTATCCTGTCTAATCTTCTTTTCTTTTTCCACTGAAAAGCTTACTGAAAATCCAAACAACTCCCACCGCCGCATAGATCGCCAGGAACGGCTCGTAAGAAGCGCGGAACCTTTCACTCCCATAAAAAACAGCCGTGGTTCCAATCAGCGTCAGCAATTGCGCGTTTATAGATAAAAACATCTTTCTGCTTTTTTTATTCATCGCAATTAAAACCAACCCAAGCAAAGACAAGGGAAGAAGAACCACCTGCGCTATTCCAACAATAATTACATATATCCTGTTCGCACTTTCCGGCATAGCGATCAACAGACGATAAAATTTGCCTGTTAACAGAATCGGCAGACGACCGGGATTCGTTCTGACAAATTCCATACCTATCTGCCATTCTTTACGATCACGATCCACTTCATTGGAAAGAGGCATTACCTCTTTGTTTTTACGTTCCCGGTCAAAATTAGTTGTTATCCAACTGCCCCATTTCTCCGAGCGCGGATTCGCGACAATTTCATTATTCGCGCCCCAGAAAGTAGAGCCGCCATTACTGGCAATAAGACAAAACCTGTCGAGCTCGAACCAATTCCGCGCTGTCCATGGTGAAATCGTTATAGCCATTCCCAGCAAAAACATTACGATCGGCACAACAGCCTTCCGGAACAATACACCAAATGATAATACTGACAACAACACGAGCATTACCGGAACAAGAACGGATCCCGGCCGCACCAGGCAGGACAACCCATTAATCAACCCCGCCATAAACCAGAAACCTGAACGAAAGGAGATGGTCCGTGAACAGGCGTCCGAAGGAACGGCAATGCTTCGATCCGTACGATCACAGAAACACATTCC
>JAQBFJ010000202.1:0-20756 GCA_032123435.1 Verrucomicrobiota bacterium | reverse complement strand
CCTTTGCTTATGAATGATTCAATTGCCTGAGTCAAGGCATCCATTCCGGAATGGGCGATCACCTGTGGAGGACAAGTTGTGAGCAGTTCATGGTCCAGGATTATCAACCTGGCCATGAACGACGGATGGCGAATGGATTTTTTCACGCCTTTTTCCTCGTCACTTAATACGGAAACGATGGTTGATTCAGAGCCTGTTCCGGCGGTTGTGGGCACCGCGATGAACGGAGTACGGCTGGGTGGTATTGGCGCGCCGTCATGATAATTTGTTATTGGCAATGGCGCTTGAAGCAGACCGGCGCAGGCCTTGGCAATGTCAAGGATACTGCCTCCGCCCACCGCCGCTATCCAGTCCGGGCGGAACGCGCGGGCCCTTTCCATTAAATCTTCCAGCATAGACAACGTAGGTTCGCCGCCGGGCGATTGCCACTTGGCGATGTTTCTGTCGGGTGGACATTGCGTGATTATGTTGTTTAATCGTCCGTTGAGTTCGAGAGATCTGCCGTGCACAATCAGGCCTCGCGACCCGAACGCTAAACATTCCTCCAGGAGATGAGAAGAGGCTCCATTTCCGCTGATCGTGTGCGGCGGAAGTATTATGGTATCAGGTATTGTTTTCATCGTAAAAGATCAAAATTTCAATAGCACATTATAACAGCAATAAGTTCGAGATCTTCGACCCCGTCGTTTTTTATGGAATGTGATTCTCCGTTTCCTGTCAGTATGGCATCGCCGCCAGCCACTCTTGTTTCATTTATTCCGTCGTTCAACACGCCGGTACCGCGTGTTATGATATATACTTCATCTTCCGCTTCATGCTGATGAGGTCCGATTGACGCGCCGGGCGGAATGATCAGCCTGGCGCACAGGCGTGCTTTTGCCGAGAATTCGTCCTTGGTGAATATATGCCGGATTGTGACGGAACCTGTGCCGCCGCGCATACTCTCGCGTATTTCCTGCTTCATCTCTCTTTCGGTGTGTATCATTTTATTTTCCTTTGTTTAATCGGATAAAACCACAAGGGTAATACTGTTATTATGTCCGATTGTTTTCAATCATATTCTATTTATATTGCTGATAAAAAAGGGGATTTTTATTGAGTTATCCGTTATGGCATTGGATACTTTGCGAATTATGGAAATGAGCAAAGTAATTATTGGCGGGATGCGCTTCAAAGACAGAAGGTCAGGAGTGGCGACTGTGCGTGCCGCGATAGACGCTGGATTCAATTACATTGACACATCGCCGTGTTATTGCAGGAAAGATGAAGAGGAAAATTCCGAGTCATGGGTTGGTGAAGCTGTTAATTATTCCGATTATCGTGAAAGAGTCATGGTGTCGACAAAATGCAGCGCAGGTGATGGTGGGCGAGGACTGGGCGAGTTTCAACCGGCCGGCGGGTTCAGCGTCAGAACAGCCGCGCAATTGGATGAAGTGTTTGCTCAATCGTTGAAACGGCTCAACCTGAAAAAGTTGGACTATTATCATTTGTGGACGACACACACACCCGAGCAATTTAACGAGGCAATGAAATCGGGCGGCTGGTATGATGGCGTAATGAATCATAAAGGGCAATGGGATCATCTTGGCATTACAACACACGCTGACGCGGAAACAGTGATAAGTTTTCTTGAGACGGGCAAATTTGAAACCGTTACCATGCCGTTGAACGTAACAAACACGACGCGTCTAAAAGTTGTGGAGTATTGTGCCGGGAAAGACATAAAGGTCATAGCAATGAATCCGTTGGCAGGCGGTTTTCTGGCCGGCAATGAGGAGTTGAAGGAATTGGCGTTACGTTATCTGATGCTTCTTCCGAACGTGCATCCTCTTATCGGCTTTACTTCTATTGAAGAAGTGGAATATGCCAAATGGATAGAAGAAAGCATGTCGTCATACAGGCTTGGAGCCGGGGAAATCATGAAACGCGTAAATGAGCTTATGAATACTACTGATCCTCGTTGTACGGCCTGTGGCTACTGCCAGCCCTGTCCAGAAGGGATTAATGTGGGTGAATCACTGGCATTTTATAATGCGTATAAATATCTGGGGCTTGAACAGGCGAAAAAAGCATTTATTGAAAAGCAGTGGGATGCGAACCTGAATTTGAACAAATGCATTGAATGCGGTAAGTGTGAGCAGAAATGTCCCAACAATCTGCCTGTGCGTGATATTATTAAGGACGCTCAGAAAATACTTTATAAGCAATGATAAAAAATAAGGACAATATCGGGTTGTTACAGAATAACGAGTGATAACTGATAAGAAAACGTAACGGAGGCAAGGGACAGCAATGAAAGTTAAAAGAGTGCCGATGCCGGAAGAAACGCCGGTTGAAGTTGTGGTTTCAGGCAGGACGTCAACACTGAAAAGAATCAAAGTTGTAAATGTTGGAAATTTAATTCCGGTTACTTTTTCAAACAACATGGTCAGGAACACGCCCGGGTTTCGCTGGTTTGTAAGTCAGCATTACGCGCTGAAAACAGATTTTTCAGCCAGGGAAGCGGCGGAGTATTTGACTATGCTGGAATTGGCGTATCCGCATTATATCGAGTTGTTCGGCAAGGAAATTCCCGAATTACGTGAACGCCGCATGGCATGTGTTTATGGCAAGACAAGAGAAACGCTTATTGAAGCAATGTTATCGGATGGCATGAATTTTGGTTATGGTGCCGGCGGAATTACGCAGGAGGGTTTCTTTTGCGCTTATCAGTCGCCAAGCAACGTATATCACAGCCGTTATATTCTTGTACATGAATGCGTACATCTTTATGAATATTGTCTGAACGGCTCATGCACCGAGATGCCCGGTTTCTTTGTGGAGGGTGTTGCCGATTATCTGTCAAGTCATGTGTATGAACCGGCAAAGAAACGACTTACGGTAAATGTGCTGGATCGCGCGCCAATGCACAATTTTTTTGGGTACGGAAAAAAATCATTGGCAAGTAAGCCGCGTTACACATTCAAGCGGCTGCATGAGCAGGGCGGTTTGTGCCGTGGCACAAATGTTTTAATGACGGCATTTCTTCAACGAACGCCCGAACATCTCCAAAAATTCCGTGTTTATCGTGACGAGATGTTCAGAAAGTCTACTCCGGAAACAAAGATGGAAGTATCGCGAAAACTGGTCAATGATCTTTATGGTTCATGGGATAAAATAAACAAAGAATTTGCCAAGTGGATAAAAAGCAATAAGCCGACATTTCATATGGCTGACTGGGGCTTTGATCAAGACGGCAACAAGCTCATTTCTTTCGGGACCCCGCGGAAAACCAAATTCTCTCAAATGAACATAAACCTTATTCCTTCTGAACGTCCAAGGATTGGTGATTTCAAGATGGATTACAGGTCGAGAGCTGTTCCCAAGATAGTCGGACCTGTAAAGCGTGGTGTTGCGGAGCCGTCTATCGGATGTGTCGTAGACTTTTCGTGTGATCCAGGAAAAGGCATGGTCGGTCTGGGGCTTGGGCGGCGCGGCACGAAACATCTTAGAGTATTGATAGATAAAGGCCGGCGTTTGATTATTGATGGAACAGATCTTGGCATGAAAAAAGTATCCTTTGCCTTGTCTCCCGAAGTTTGTTCCGTCATCAGACGTGAGCGGAATCGCGCCGGTATGACCATTAAAATAGGCCGTGAACGGCTGGAGGTTACTATACGTGCCGGTCAGGATGGTTCAAAATCGTTTATCAGATCAGTTCCCATCAGCAAAAAACGGAGAGAGCGCCTTGTGTCGAGAGCTGTTTGTGTTCTTGGTCGTGGCGCGCGTCATATTATCATACCGTTCATGGATGATGGCAGAGCGCTGGGACCCAATGTAAATGTGCCCGCACCTGCGAACCGCTGGAGAAACGTGGCGGACAAATCGCTATTCGCGGTTTACAAGGCATGTTGGCGGCTCGGCAAGAAAGCGCCGCGCGAACTTGTTAACATGCGCAAAAAACTGCTTAATGCGGTCAAGAAAAACAAAGAAGCACAGGAAGAAGCAATAGGCCTGTTTAAAAAAGAATTACCGTCAATAGTAAAATCCATTTATCGTTGCGGGGCCAAACCGGAAACAATCAATCGTACGCTTGCTGAAATGGCGGGGCTTTCATTGTCGTTGCTTATGTCGCAGGGAAAGAAAAAAGACGAATGTGAATTCATAGCTGTTGTGAGCAGTGTGCTGTTCGGCAAGGCTTCCGGTAAGATCAATTTTGCCTCCAAGCCGAGCAAAATGATAAGCAAAAGTAAAATGACGCAATCGGTGCGGGTGGCTGAAGATGTTGCGTCGGATGTGATCCGCATACTGAAAATCCCGAAGGACAAAGAATCGTTTTGTGTCGAAGCAGAATTGATCGTCAAATGGTATAATGTTCCAATACTGCTGAAGGCCCGCAAGATTGGCAATGAGGGGATTCCGCGCTACTTGACTGTGGGTCCTTTTGATACGGGTGGAAAACTTGAAAATGTTTCCATTCCTGATATAGAAAAGATTCCGTTGAATTTAAACAGGTTTTATACAGGTCAGAATGGCCAGGCTATACGTTGGCAGAAAATCGAGCGAGATCCTGCTCTTCCGATGGGTTCGGAGCATCTTGTGCACATGATAGGTCTTTATGGTCAGGCGAATCATTCGTGTGCCTTTATGCTCACGTGGGTGGATGTTCCGAAAGATACGAAAGCTATTCTCAGCATGGGTGTAAACGATGGTATTGTGGTTCAAGTCAACGGCAAGACAATACACTCGGAAATAAAAGGCAGAGACTGGTCGCCCAAGGAAGATTCGGTTCGTATTCATCTTAACAAGGGGCGCAACAAGCTTCTATTCAAGTTGATTCATGGGGGAGCGTTATGGTTATTTTCCGCGGCACTGACTGATGAGAATGGGCGGCCTATCACGGGGTTAAAGACAACGCTTGATGGTGCTGTATAATCTCAAGAAAATTCAATATAATTGACATAAAGGAATTATTTTTGATAGGTGTTCGGCTCTGTTTGCATATATATGCAGAATTATAATCAATGGGCGCGATGGCCGAGTGGTTAGGCACGGGTCTGCAAAACCTGTTACACCGGTTCAAGTCCGGTTCGCGCCTCCATAATATCCCATGACACAAAAAGATCAAAAACGGTTTTTATCAGCAGATGTTATTCTCTCAAATGGTGTTCACGCTGTTATTCGTCCTTTGCGCGTGAGTGACGAAATTATCCTTGGTGATTTCTATGAATCTGTTCCGCCAGAGGATTATCGTTTCTATCGTGCTCATCCGCTGACACGTGAACTTGCGCGTACAATGGCCAAAGACGCGCTCAGTCCCAACAGCGTGGTTCTGGTGCTTGTGACCGGCGCAGGTATGATCGGCGGTTATAGCTGGTATCAGTGGCAGGATGGATCAGACAAAAGCCTTTTCGGCATCTGCATCAAGCGCGATTTTCAGAATGCGGGCACTGGTACAGCACTTATGACAAGGCTCCTGGAAATAGCCGGCGAAATCAGTCCTCCTGTAATGAGTCTCACGGTTCAAAAAGCCAACCCACGCGCAGTCCGGCTCTATCAGAAAATGGGTTTTAATATTGTGCGCGAACAAATGCGCTCGGGTAATGAATTTTTCCCTGAGGAGACGGAGTATTACATGGAAAGAGAAGCGAGAAAGATAAAATAGAAAATTACACAGGGGGTACAAATGAAACGCTGGACAGTTGAGAAAGCGAACGATTGGTATTCCGGTCAGCCGTGGCTGACCGGCTGTAATTTCATTCCCAGCACAGCCGTTAATCAACTTGAAATGTGGCAGGAGAATACCTTTGATGAGAAAACAATAAGAAGGGAGCTCAAATGGGCATCCGAGATTGGATTCAATTCGATCAGGGTCTATCTGCATGATCTTGCATGGAAAGCTGATGCGTCTGGTTTCAAAAACCGTGTCAACCGTTTCCTGGATATTGCGGGCCGTTATAATATTAAAACGATGTTTGTTCTGTTTGATGACTGCTGGAACGCTGAGCCAAAAACAGGCAGACAGCCGGCACCGAAGCCCGGGATTCATAATTCAGGCTGGCTCCAAAGCCCGGGCCGTGATACCGTAAACAACCGGGCGGCATGGCCGCGGCTGGAGCGGTATGTTAAAGATATTATCGGTTCCTTTGCAGAAGATACCCGCATCCTCTGCTGGGACTTGTATAACGAGCCGGGCAATTCAGGGCAGGACACTAAATCATTGCCGCTTCTGAAGAAAACATTTCAATGGGCGCGGGCTGTCAAGCATTCACAGCCGTTGACGGCCGGGATATGGTTCGACAATGAGAAGTTCAACGCGTTCCAAATTTCCGCTTCCGATATTATTACGTTTCATAATTACAGTGATGCGAAAAGTTTGTCGGAACAGATTGCCTGCCTCAAGGAAAACGGCCGTCCTGTTGTTTGTACCGAATGGTTGCGTCGCGGCTGCAGTGATGTTTCAACAAATTTGCCCGTTTTTAAAAAAGAACATGTCGGATGTTTCAATTGGGGGTTTGTAAGCGGCAAAACGCAGACTATTTTCCCATGGGGTTCAAAGGAAGGAGATCCCGTGCCCGATCTTTGGTTTCATGATCTTCTGAAGAAAGACGGAACGCCTTTCAATCCCGTAGAAACGGCATTATTCAAATCTCTTACCAGCGCCTCGCTGCATGTTTCAAAGTATGACCGCGTTCCGCGCGGCATCGCGAAATATGGATTTGCGGAATGGGATCGCGCGCTTGGCAACCACCGCGCCGTCATCAAGGTTGAGCGGCCCGAAGAGGTCGCATATGCATATCTGCCGTGGCGCAGGCGTGATGTTTGTCCGCAAGCCAAGCATGTTCGGATAGTGGACGCGCAAACCGGTAAAATCATTACCAATAGTGTTGTCACAACCTGCAACCGCGAGTACGGTGAAGTCGTGTTTGAGCCTGTCAGTGGCCCCGGCCTGTATTACGCCTATTATCTCATTCCGACCAATGATCGCCAGCGCTGGGTATGGCCGCGAAGTTCGTTTCCGATAACAATGTACGAGACACCTCACTGCGAGGCGTCTGCCGCATGGCGTAAAAAGCACAAGCTCAGCGCGGTGGACACCGGCAGTACACCCGATCCAAAGAACTGGGCCGTACAGCGCGCCGATTCCTACCCGGCGCCGTGGCGCGACTTGCCGGAAGCCAGGCTTGTGGAATTCCAATCGCGCGGCGAATGGCATTCATTTCATCCCATGGAGGTCATTTCCACGCTAGACGAAAAGCTTGATCTGGTCAAACGATCCGGAAACAGACCGTTTCTCCTCTTCCCGGAGAGCCGGTTCCGGCCTATACGTATGAACAGGAACATTCCGTATCACTGGGCCATCCGCACGGTCGAGGAATTAAATCAATTCGAAGATACAGCGCAGAAAAATGAATATCTTGTCTTTCAAATCGGAGTTTACGCGCACCGTGATTTGCTGCCCGACATTAAAGCAACATGGTCGAGCCTGAAAGGGCCCGGCAGTGCAAAAATCCCTTCTTCGGCAATCACCTGCTTCAACCTTGAAGGTGTCAACCAGCACGGTCAGCCGTTTGTGAAAACCGTCCATGTCGCCCCAAAAGAAGTGCAGGCATTATGGTTCGGTGTGGATATTCCTAAAAACGCGAAGCCAGGCCTTTACGAAGGAACCGTGTCAATTTCAGCGCAGGGGCTGGGACCGCAAACAGTTACCATCAGATTGAAAGTCAAAAATAAAGTAATGGCCGACCGCGGTGACGGCGACAGTGTCCGTTTAAGCCGCCTGCGCTGGCTCAATTCCACCCACGCTGTTGACGATCTCGTCTGCGCACCATATACACCAGTCAAAGTCGCGGGCAGGGCCATACAGATTTTGGGGCGTACTTTAAAACTTGATAAAAGCGGATTGCCTGAACAAGCAACAAGTTTCATTGAAATGTTCCGCATCCGCAAAACCGGCAGAAACATTTTTGCGGCGCCTGTCCGGTTCGATGCTGTGAAAGGCAAGAAAGTATTGACGTGGAAATCCTCAAAACCAATTATCTGCAAGAATAAATCATCCGGCAAGGCAGTGTTTCAGTCTATGCAGACCGCGCAGGGTTTAACCCGGAAAGTTGAAACAACAGTTGAAATGGACGGACGCATCGGCGTACACGTAACCCTGGAAGCTGGAAAGACACAAACACTGGACGCGCTCCGTCTGGGATTTCAGCTTCCGGCCGACGTCAGCCGTTACTGGCTGGAATCGGCGCCACCCTCATGGGAAGTCGCCGATGGTATGAAACTCGCTTTCGACTGTCCGGATCAGACGGATAAGCCTTTGTCTTCTTTCGAATTCGCGTGGATCGGCGATTACAATGCGGGACTTTGCTTCAGCATCGCTGCCGAACCGGAATCATGGCGGCAGGGAGCAAACGGTATTTTCCGTCAGTGGAAGAAGGACCGCGCCTGTCATATCGAGGTGGATACAGGTTCCTTCCTGATCGAAGCCGGTAAGCCGGTTACCCTGGAGTTCGCGTTTTATGTCACGCCCTTCAAGCCGCTGTCAGTGGAACACTGGGATTGGCGCTATTACCACGAAGGCGCGGATCTGGACATCCGGAAAGGCCTTGAAAAGGGAGCCAAGGTGTTCACCCAGCACCAGGGTTCACCGGCAAATCCGTACATCAACTACATCTTCCCGGTGGCTGACAAGCTGAAGAAGATGGCTGACTTTGTTCACAGCAACGGTGGGCTTTTCAAGGCGTACAACACGATACGCGAGCAAAGCACGCGGACGAATGAACTCTGGATGCTGCGGAGCCTTGGTCATGAAATCCTTCCCGAATGCACGGCAAACCTGGGCTTTGAATCCATGGCGCAGCTGCCCTTGGAATACCAGCTTCGCAACCAGGTGAATGAGCCTTTCACCGGCCAGCTTTGGATGTGCGAACACCTCGTCGACGACTATCATTCGCGCTGGCATAGCTCGATCAAGGATTCCAAGGGCACACTACTCACGGAAGACAGTTCCGTCCAGATCAACGGCGCCTCGCGCTGGTCGAACTTTTACATAGAGAGCCAGCGTTGGCTCATGAAGAACGCGGGGGTTGATGGACTGTATCTGGACGGTGTCACTTTTGACCGCGCGTCGTTCCTGCGCGTGCGCAAGACGCTCGTGCGCCAGAAGCCGGAGGCGTTGATAGACTTTCATGGGTCGCCTGCCGAGGTATGGGATTTCTTCGGGTTTGGCGACAGCTTGTGGTTTGGCGAAGGTGCCGATTACAGCCGTGAAGACGCATACTGGCTGGTGGCGGTGTCAGGCATTCCGTTCGGCATTGCGGGCGAGATTCTGTCCGGGTCCTGGGCAAACGCCCAGCGCGGCATGGTGTACGGGATATCGCATCGCTACGGCTGGACAACGGTAAATCCATCATCATTGTGGAAATGGTGGGACTCTTTCCAGATCAAGAAGGCCGAAATGCTGGGTTACTGGATGCAGGACTGTCCGGTGAAAACCAGCCACCCTTCAATTAAAGCGACAGCTTATTTACATAAAGGTAAACGGCTTGCTATTGCTGTCGCAAGCTGGGCAAAGGAGCCGGTTGCGGTCAGCCTGGTGATTGACTGGAAAGCTGTCGGATTGGATCCGGCAAAGGTTCAAATCTCGGTTCCTGAAGTCGCCGAATTCCAGCCTGCTTTGACGCCGGTATCTTTGAATGCATTACCGGTAGATCCCGAAAAAGGCTGGATCATTGAGGTGAAAAAGAAAAATCTACGCTAACCCGACTTTCGCAGATTTCGGCGATTTGAAGAAAGTTTAAGCCACGGATGGCGAGAACTCCAGGAAATTCGTCTGGTTGAAGCGTTCCCCCCCCTTGTGTGGAGACCTACCCCGTCTTTTTTCGCTGGAGTTTTGCTCACATGTCTGCCCCACACGGCGTTTTCAAACACTGACCCCTGAAAATAAAGGGCGAAATGCAGGTCATGCCCTCGAAAAAAGGCGTTTTGTCCCGCGAACGGGTAAAGACGGGTTAAGCACATGGCCGCAGGCGGCGCGCCGTATTCGGAGGGAATCTATGAAGACGTGAACAAAGCTATCGTTGCTGGTTTTTATTGGGATCCGGATCGCAAGGCGGAAGAAACGGTTCGTGAGTATGTGAGTTTTGAGTTTTCTCCTGATGCTGCGGATGAACTGACCGAAGCGGCACAAATTTTCGAAAAGAATCACAGGCGTGAGACGATTCGCGTGAGTGCGGTTCGTGCTCTGGAGCTTGTTGAAAAAACGGAAGCGGTTTTGACGAAACAGGCTCGCAAGAGCTGGCGCTGGCGGATATTTTATTTACGTGCGTTAATTGACAAAGAGCTGTTCAATCGGAAAGGGAAACTGGAAGGTGCAACTTTGAAAATGGCTTTCGAGGAATTAACGAAACTTTACCATGCGGAGAATACGCATTCGATGCCGGTTAAGCCACCGGAGATAACATAAAGTAGGTACCTAATGCTGATCATATCAGCCCTGCTGTAAAATATTCTTACGCATTGTTCTCGGACTGATCCCGTAGTGCTTTTTAAAAAGCCGGGAGAAATAATAAATATCGTTGTGTCCTGTCTGTTCAGCTATTTCCGTGATGGAAAGTTCCTGGTTCCGCAACAGGAATGCCGCATGGTGCAGTCTTAATCGAATCAGGTGGTTTAGGGGCGACGTGCCCAAATGCTTTTTCCAGAGAAAGGAAAAATGCGGCACAGACAGGTGGACTTGCGCGGCCAGGCTTTCCAGGGTATGCGCCTCGGCAAAAGTCTGTGCCAGCCGGTTCTTCAGCTCCATGAATTTCGCTGGAATGGCATCTGATTCCGGGTGAGGACAGACAGCCCTGTCGACTTCCAGGAACAGCGAATCGTATAAGTTTTTAAGAATCTCCACGGATGGACGTCTATAGGAAACAAACTCCTCGTAGATTCGAATCAAATATTGTTCGATAATTGCGGGACTACGAATGGCGTAGGGAACTCCTGTCTCAAACCGGGTCTTTCGCAGTGAGCCGGCAATGAAGGGGCCGCCGCAATGGGTCCATGAATGATCCCACTTCTGGTCAGAGTTGCCATAATAGTGTTCCTGCTTTGGATTCCAGAGGATAATGGAGGGTGATTCCTGCTGCACGACCTCGCCCGAAACACGAATTATGACCGGACCATGGAACAGCATCAATAGATAATCCCCGGTACCGGTGGGTCGGTCCACAATGCCCGGCTGCATGGGTTCGTGCAATCCCACGCAGGTAACGACAAAATCCCTGGTTTTCAGGGCAGGCTCCGGATGTCGATAAATCAATGTCTTCATAAAACCATAAGATAGTACAAAAACATCATATCTTTGTCCATTGGCATAAACAGGAAAAACATGTCACCATGGATTACTTTAAACACAACATAGAAAGGCTCAACACAAACCAAACAAGAAAGGTGCACGTATGACCGCATTCAACGGACTGGGAATGAACCTTGGGAACCTGTCACGACTTTCAAAAGCGAAGACCCGCTCATTCTGCGCGGAGAATTCAACCAGCGAAAAAGGCAAAGGCGGCATGGCCCCCGCCGATCCCAATGGTTGCGCCCGTGATCTGGGACAAGGCTGGAAATGTAACCCATGGACAGGGATCCCGCCGCTCAAGACTGTCACGCTGGCCGATATCAAGGGGCCGGGCGCTATTCAGAGCATGTGGTTTGCCGCCTGTGTAACCCGTGAGGTGATTCTGCGCATCTACTGGGATGGACAGAAACAGCCGTCGGTGGAAGTTCCGCTCAACGATTTCTTCGGATTGCCCTGGGTCCGATTCCATGAAGGAGGGACCTCCGGTCCTTTGGTCCGTTTAAATTCCATGCCGGTATCAGTTAACCCGAATCGCGCGTGCAATTGCTTTTGGGAAATGCCGTTTAGAAAGCATTGCCGCATCACAGTCGAAAACCTGAATCCAAAAGACGTGAAAGTGTGTTTTCATCAGATCAACTACACGTTGACAGACGTACCGGCAGACTGTGCTTATTTCCATGCCCAGTTTCGTCGGGTAAATCCGTTACCTTACAAACAAGACTACACGATTGTGGATGGCATCCGGGGACAAGGGCACTATGTGGGGACCGTGATGGGCTGGGGTATCAACAATACCGGCTGGTGGGGTGAAGGCGAAATCAAATTCTTTATGGATGGCGACAAGAAATTTCCGACGATCTGCGGCACCGGAACGGAAGATTACTTCGGCGGCGCCTATGATTGGGACGTGGACGGAAAGTACATAGAATATACTACTCCGTTCCTGGGCATGCATCAGGTGATTCGACCTGACGGAACGTATAACTCCCAGCATCGGCACTCGATGTACCGATGGCACGTTATGGATCCGATCCGCTTTGAAAAGGATCTGAAAGTTACGATCCAATCGCTTGGCTGGCGCGCGGATGGCCGGTTCTATCCCGGACAACACGACATCTGTTCCGTGGCCTACTGGTATCAAACGCTTCCAACAGCGCCATTTCCGAAACTACTGGATCGCGACGGCCTGGAAGTGGTGTAAACAATACGGTCAGGTGGTGTTGTTGGCGGAAGCCTGAATTTCCACCCGGTGTTAGTTGTTAATAGATATGATTAACCCGATCGGCCTCATAAACTCTTTTCAGAGAACGCCATGTCGCCCCTGTTCAGGCTTATTAAAACGTTTTAATTATAGTTGACATGATAATTGCGATTTGCTGAAATACTGTTGTTTTATGATGTTCATGGCAAAAGGCAGGGAGAGTCTTGTCGCAGGTAGGCATATGAACAGAGGCGGATGCGTGATGAAAGTCTTTCATGTTTTAAATGATTGAATATGTATTTTAGAACAAAGGAATAAAATGAATCCAGCATACGCTCAATTGGCGAAACAATACCGCAAGGCTCTTTTTAACGATGTGATCCCATTCTGGGAAAAGCATTCGATCGATAAAACACGCGGCGGATATTTCACATGCCTGGATAGAGACGGTTCTGTTTATGATACCGATAAATTCATCTGGCTTCAGGCAAGACAGGTCTGGACATTTTCAGCCTTCTACAACCGCATCGAGAAACGCGACTCATGGCTGAAGATCGCAAAAAACGGCGTCAACTTCCTGCGCAAGCATGGAATGGACAAGGATCATAACTGGTATTTCTCGCTCAACCGCGAAGGCAAACCGCTTGTTCAGGCTTACAATATATTTTCCGATTGCTTTGCCGCCATGGCGTTCAGCCAGTATTCGCTGGCAACAGGCAATAAAGAGGCAAGGGAAATTTCGAACCGCACTTATCAAAATATTCTGAAAAGAAAATCGAATCCAAAAGGAAAATACAGCAAGGCCGTTCCCGGCACACGCCCCATGATCACATTGAGTCTGCCGATGATCCTCGCCAATCTCACACTGGAACTGGAATGGATTCTGCCGCGCAAGACTCTGAAAAAATCGCTGGATATGTGCATTAATGAAGTCTTCACAAAATTTCTGGATAAGAACAAAATGATTCTACATGAAAACGTCGCGCCGAATGGCGCTTTTGTGGACTCCCATGAAGGACGCGTGATAAATCCTGGTCATGGAATCGAAGCCATGTGGTTCTTGATGGACATTGCAGAGCGCCGCAATGACAATACGACAATCGAGAAAGCAGTCAATATCATCCTTTCAACTCTTGAGTTCGGATGGGACAAGAAATACGAAGGTATCTTTTACTTCCTCGATATAAAGGGCGCTCCTCCGCAACAGCTTGAGTGGGACCAGAAACTCTGGTGGGTACATATCGAAGCGCTTGTCGCTCTGGCCATGGGCTATCGCATCACCGGCAATAAGGAATGCTGGAAATGGTACAAGAAAGTCCACGATTATACATGGAAACATTTTCCTGACCGGCGCCATGGTGAATGGTATGGATACCTCAACCGCCGCGGCGAAGTGCTGATGCCTCTTAAAGGTGGAAAATGGAAAGGATGTTTCCACGTTCCAAGAGGTCTGTTCCTGTGCATGCGGGAGTTTGAAAAGTTGAACGGAAATGAAGGGTGATTACATGGCAGTGACAATAAAAGATGTGGCAAAAAAGGCAAATGTTTCTACCGCTACGGTAAGCCTTTCTCTTAAAGACGACCCGCGTATCGCCAAAACCACAAAAGAAAAGGTTGTGAAAATAGCCAAACAGATGAACTACTTTCCCAGCAATCTTGGACGCGCGCTGCAATCATCGAAAAGCCATTTGATAGGTTATATTCTCTCCGACGTCAGTTCGTCGTTCTTTAACGAAATTGTCCAGGGCATCGGCGAAATTGCCACCGATAAAGGATATGGCCTGCTCGTAGGAATAACCGACGGTTCACAAGAACATGAGACAAGACTTCTTCGTTTGTTCAATGGAAAATCAATCGACGGTCTCATTGTTTCCCACTGGCATCCGAAATCTGTTAAGAGCCTGCTGGAAATGAATAAAGGCAAAACTCCTATTGTCGTTTGCTCCAACATCAGTTTCGATAAGACAATCCCCGCTGTTGTAACCGATAATCATCTGGGAGGAAAACTGGCAATTGAGCATCTGGTCGGGCTCGGCCATAAAAGAATCACATATTGTTTCTCTGATGAAACCCAAAGCCGGTACAACGGTTGCGTCGAAGCCGCCAAACAGAAAAAGATCGAATCACCGCGGCTATGCGCAACGGAAAAGGATCTGATCTCTCTTTTAAAATCCAATAAGCGCCCGACCGCGGTTGTCGCTTTCTCGGATATCGACGCGATCCGCGTCAAGCACGCGGCTGAGAAAACAGGACTTCGTATTCCGCATGACCTGTCAATAACAGGTTTCGACGATATCTGGATCGCGTCACTGCCGGAGTTCAGTCTGACGACGATCAAACAGCCTCAACGCGAAATTGGCCGACTCGCGATGGAGCTTCTCTTGAAACGAATGAACGGCGAAAATGTCAAAAGCCGACTTGTGACGCCAGAACTCATAATACGTAAAAGTACAACAACCTTAAAATAAGGAGCTTAATGAAAGGCAGGCTGAAAGTATGCTGTACACTGAAGAACGATCTGTTGAATGTCCTCCGGGAGAACAACATTCCGTGCGACCGATACGGTACAGTCAAGGAAGCCGTTCAAAAAGCAAATGATAAAGATGGCGTCTTGGTTCTGGCAGATGGTTACCCGGAAAAAACAACAAAGATATCGTCATTATTACTGAAGCTCGCAAAGAAGAAAAAACTGCGACTCTATATAGAATATCCGTCCCGCCTGCCTGGATTAAAGTTTGGAAAACCGCGCAAAGCCGACGTCGAACGCGCTGTGATAGCAACGGATTTCTTCGGCCGGTCGCTGTCGCCGATGCGAATCCTTTCCATCAGCGGACTGTATTTCACGCCTGTCTCCGCCACTCGTCCCCATGTGGTGGCGGCGCGCGTGGCGGGGTTCGACACGGCGGTGTTCGGCTTGCCGAAAGAGACATTCCCCATCCTGTTTGAACCGAGACCCGGAGAACTGCTGGTCGCCACAGGCCAGCTCAGTCGTTTTCTCACCGGCCGCTACGCGCCGCAGGATGCCTGGCAGACGCTCTGGCACCGCATTCTGTGCTGGCTGTTGCCGGCAAATTCCATACCAAAACTTCATTGGACACCTATGGTAAAACCTTCCTATGGGCCGAAACAGTGCTTGCCGCAGGATGTGGAAAGGGCTGCAGTGGAACGCGGCACGGAGTGGTTTCTTCGCTCCAAACTGTTATTGCATCCATCGCGTCTTGCCGAAGTCAGGTTGTCCATGAAGACAACAACATCCTACAGCGATCTCGGCAAGATTCCAACTCCGCCGCCAGGCGCCCGGATTGGCGATGGGTCAATGGGAATCATGGAGGCGCCGCTTTCTATTATTCAGCCTGACGGAAGCCAGTTGCTGAGCGTTGCCCGCCGCGGCGATTGCACAGGGGAATCAGCCATGGCGCTGGCCTTTGGCGGCAGGCTGTTTCAAGATCATGACAAGGCCGGGATTGCCCAAAATTTGCTTGATTTCTGGTATTTCAAGTCCGATGCCTGCCGGAAAGAACGGAACAATCCCAAACACTCCGCCTATGGGCTGATTGCATGGGGCATTGATTCGCCCGCTTGGTACGCGGCAAACTATGGTGACGACAATGCCCGTTTGCTGTTGGGCACAATGGCGGCCGCGGCTTTGCTTAAGGAATCCCATTGGGATGAACCAATGCTGCGCTGTCTGTTTGCCAACCTGCGCACCACAGGCAAACTCGGATTCCGTGAGGATCGGCTGGATATGCCCGAACTGTCGAAAACGACATGGCAAACCTATTTCAATCGTAAGACCGTCAGTTATTCCCCTCATATGCAGGCATATCTCTGGGCCTGTTACCTGTGGGCCTATGAACGCACCGGCTATGCGTTGTTTTACGAACGGGCCCAAAATGCCCTGCGCATGACGATGGAAACCTACACCGATGGCTGGCGTTGGATGAACGGACTGGCGCAAGAAAAAGCTCGCATCATCCTCCCGCTTGCGTGGCTCGTCAGAGTCAAAAACACACGGCAACACAGACAGTGGCTTATGGAGGCCGTAGAAGGACTACAGAAACTCCAGGATCCATGTGGCGCGATTCGTGAAGAACTGGGTCTTCCGGGTAAAGGAGTCTATCCGCCTCCCAAATCGAATGAAGCTTATGGTACCGATGAAGCATCGCTGATCCAGAAGAATGGAGATCCGGTCAGCGACATGCTTTACACGGCTAACTTCGCCTTCATCGGTCTGCATGAAGCCGCATACGTCACCGGTGATCCAGCAATTCGAAAAATGGAGGACAAACTGGCGGAATTCTTCTGCCGGATTCAGGTTCGCTCCGACGTGCAGCCTTCACTGGATGGCGGCTGGTTCCGTGCCTTTGATTTCAAGCGCTGGGAAGCCTGGGGCGCCAACGCCGACGCCGGCTGGGGTGCCTGGGCCATTGAGTCCGGCTGGACCCAGGCGTGGATCACCTCCGTGCTGGCAATGCGGTGCATGAAAACATCCCTCTGGGATCTGACGGCCAAGAGCCATATAAGCCGTCATGCAAAGAAATTAATCTCAGAAATGGGCTTGAAACAATAGGGACTATTAATGAAAAGCAAATTGATACTATGCTGTAATCAAAACAATGATCTGTTCCGGGTTTTGTCTGAAAACAAAATTGAAGTCGAAAGATTCAACAGGTCAAAAGAAGCCGTTGATGCCGCTGGAACCGGCGACGGCATCATGATCCTAGCGGACGGCTATCCGGAAACGACCACGCCGCTCGATGCCGCGATTTTCGAAATGGCGGCACAGAAGAAGCTGAGACTCTACGTGGAATACCCTTCAAGCCTGCCGGACCTGGAACTTGGTGCGATCACCTTCCTGAAGACCGGGGAGTATGGCGCGATCATCGATCGGACGATTGTCGCCACAGACGCTTTTGGCCCGGAATTGCCCAAGGGGCGGATCATGATGATACACGATTGCCACTACTTGGCGGCAAAGGCAGACAACCCGCATCTGGTCTTAGGTCGTGTCGAGGGTTACGACTCCGCCGCATACGGCTTGCCGTCGCCGGCGGCGCCGATCTTGTTCGAGCATCCCAGGGGAAATCTGCTCGTTTCCACCACGAAGCTTTCTCAATTCGTGACCGCACGTTACGCCCCTTACGAAACCTGGCCGCCTGTATGGAAGATGATTCTCGGCTGGCTACAGCCGGGCACGCCGGCGCCAATGCTGAAATGGACCCGCACCGTCAGGCCGCTCTACGAGCGAGGCGACTCACTGCCGCCCGACGCGCTCGCCGCCGCAGTGCAGCGCGGTGTCGATTATTACGGCAAGTCGCGACTCTTCATCCATCCTTCGTGGCCGAAGGGCACGGGGCTCGATCCCATTTCGCCCGACTGGCCCATGGGCGACGGCGCCCATGGCATCGGCGAGTGTTATGTCTCCAAGCGCATTTTCACCGACGGCAGCCAGGCGGTCAGCCGAATGGCCCGCGCCGACTGCAATCTCGAGTCTGCCATGGGGCTGGCTTGCGGCGTGGCCGCATTGAAGAAGCCGGAGTACGGGGCCACGGCACAAACGCTGAACGACTTGGTCTTTTTCAATTCCATCATCTGCTCCGGCCAGGGCCGCGCCGACCCGGCCAGCCCGTCCTATGGCCTGCTTGCCTACCACACGGAAGACACAGCCGGCGGGTACTGGGGCGATGACAACGCCCGGGCGCTGCTCAGCGCGATTGCCTCGCGGTCTCTTCTGGCGTCGGATCGCTGGGACGAGCCGATCGTTCGCGGCATCCTTGCCAACTCCCGCACCACGGGCATAAAGGGGTTTCGTCCCTGCATGATCACCGATGCCGATTTAAAGAAAAATGGATGGCAGCACTACTTCAATTCGGACATGGTGGATTACTGCCCACACATGGAGTCGTGGCTGTGGATCGCCTACCTGTGGCTGTACGACAAGACGAAATACGAGCCGCTCCTGGAGCGGGCGCACACGGGCCTGAGAATGATGATGGCCGCGTATCCCGATTGGCGGCTCGAAGCGAACCGTGTCGAGCAAGAGCGCTGCCGGATGCTCCTGCCGCTGGCGTGGCTGGTCCGCGCTGACGACACCCCTGAACACCGTCAATGGCTGGACACGATCGCCGGCTACGTCATTGACATCCAGGACGCCAGCGGGGCGATTCCGCAAATTCCCGGATCGATCGTCGCCGCAAACGATGGCTACGGCACAGGTGAGTGCGCCATAACGCACCAGGCCGGCGATCCGGCAACAGACGCACTCTACAGCATCAACTTCGCGTTCATCGGCATGCACGAGGCCGCCGCCGCGACCGGTGACGAGCGGTACGCCCGATCGGCGGCGAAAATGGCCGACTTCTTCATCCGTACCCAGACCCAAAGCGAAACTCATCCCGAACTCGACGGCACATGGTATCGTGGATTCGATTACAAGAAATGGGACTATTGGGCCTCCGACGGCGATTGGGGCTGGGGCGTATGGTCCAACGAGATCGGCTGGACTCACAGTTGGATCACGGCGACACTCGCATTGCGAGAGATGAATACGTCTCTCTGGGATCTGACGGCGAAAAGCCATATAAGCCGTAATGCAAAGAAATTAATTTCAGAAATGGGCTTGGGAAAATAATGACTATTAATGATAAGCCAATTGCCGGGCATTTTGAAAAGCACCGTTCGCATATGCTGCCCGAGCATGAGCTGTTTAACCGGATACCGATCAACCTCTCCGGAAACTGGAGTTTTCAGGCGGATCGCGAGAATGAAGGCGAATCCGCCGGATGGTTTTCTGATCAGCAAGACACAAAGTCATGGCAAGAAGTAAATGTCCCTATTGCGTTTGACAATTGCGAATCGGGCTTGGAGCGCTATGCCGGTGTCGGCTGGTTCAGCAAACTTGTCTACGTTCCCGAATCATTCCGTGGAAAGCGCGTTGTGCTGAGCTTCGAAGGCATCAACTACAACGCCAAAGTTTGGGTGAACGGGAAGCCCGTCGGCGAAAACCACGACGCTTTCCTGCCTTTCACACTTCCGATCAATGATGCTGTCAAGATCGGGGCTGAAAACAAGATCACCGTGCGCGTGGACAATCTGCGCACTCGCGGCCAGTTCCCGCTCTTCGAAGGCTGGCATGGTCAGGGTGGATTTCTGCGCGAAGCTTCGCTGGTTGCCACAAGTCCTCTTCATCTGCAGGACACATTCGTGGAAGCCGAACCGGCGCCGGAAGGCGGATATTTCCGCTTTCACGGCACAGTCGCCAACGACACTGCCGCCGCCAAAACGGTGAACATCCGTATCCGTATTCTCGATGCGGATCAGAAAGAACTGGCGGTGCTTCAATCACGCGCTCTTGCTGTCGCACAGGGACAAACCGGTGAACTGACCGTCGAGGGAACAGTGTCCGGCGTGAAAAACTGGTCGCCGGATGAACCAACCCTCTACACCGCACAGATCGTTGTGCTGAGTGACGGCAAACCTTTAGACTCTCTGACAAGACGTATCGGCTTCCGCCGGGTGGAAGTAAAGGACACAAAAATTTTTCTGAACGGCAAGCCTCTCTTCCTGTGTGGCTTCAATAGGCATGAAGATTCACCAAAGACAGGAATGGCCGTAGACCTTGCGCAGGCACGCGAAGATTTCACAGCCATGAAACAGACAGGTTGCAACTATGTGCGGTTCTGCCATTATCCGCATCATCCCGGCGAGCTGGATCTGTGCGATGAACTGGGACTTCTGGTACTAGCCGAAAACGCCATGAACGAGTGGGGCCACGTGGATCATCCCGACCCAAATGGCGGATTCGAGCTCAAACCGGAAGATGCTCCCCTGATCCTCGACAACGCTAGGCGGACACTGCGCAAGATGGTACAGCGGGATAATCATCATCCTTCGATTATCTTCTGGTCCATCAGTAACGAGAATGCCGAAGAACGTTCTGATGTGGCCGAAGGAAATGGCGAACTGCTCCGGTATGGCAAAACACTGGACCGTTCCCGTCCGTGGACACATGTGTCAAATTGCCATCAGAAGCAGGGATGGGAATCGTTCTACCTGTTCGATGACGTCATCATCGTCAACGTCTATCCGAGCCATCAGCCACAAGTTGAACACACCGAGGCAACACTTGCCGCCGGACTTCCGGAAGCGACGAAGTACATGGAAGACGTGCTGGCCAAACTGCACCGGCAATTCCCCGCGAAACCGATTGTGATTGGCGAGTTCGGTTAC
>JAQBFJ010000201.1:0-7201 GCA_032123435.1 Verrucomicrobiota bacterium | reverse complement strand
AGCCAGATCCTGTCTTTATGCGAAGGTTTTGAACGTATCGCATGCGAACACCACTCTGACAGCAATACTACCGGCAACGCATTGAATAACTATGTCCAGGCGACTTTACAGCAATACCGCACGGCATTTCAACCTGACATTCTAAAAGCTTTTATTTCAATGCGCGGCTTCTACCCGGATGGTACAATGGTAGAACTCACTAACCGATCAATCTGCCTTGTTGTTAAACAGAACGAAGGGTTCCCCTTGAAACCGGTTGTGCAGGTAGTTCTGGATGGAACAGGCAATCATCCTGACACCGCGAAAATAATAAACCTGCGTGACGTCAACTCGCTTTCCATCATACAAACTGTAACTCAAAATGGTGAACAAGGTACAACCACATGAAACAAAAACCATTTATTGTTCTTTCGTTAATCAACGCGATATTATGCGGCCTGATGTTATGCGCCGGATGCACTTCGACAAGACAACAGCCAACTGAAGCCATGGAGTCTGAACTGCAATTACTCAACGCTCAAAGCGCTCAAATTATCGCTGAAACACAAAAACACGCGGAAACTTTTGACCTGATAAGGTTTAACGATAATATAACCATCCAGATATGGCTGCGTGATCAAAGAACACAACTGCAGGGATTCCCGCTGAAACAGACAGTTCCAAACTCAGGTAATATATTCATCCCGGACATGGGGTTAACTCAAGTCGCTGGACGGACTGATGCCGAATTAAAAGAAATATTAACCCGTTTCTTCGAAAAAACGCTGAACAACCCTACCATTGTAGTCGAACACGAACAGAAACTTCAATCAGCCGACGCCGTCCTTTCCGAACGTTATGTAACCATTATGGGCTGGGTAAAAGAACCAGGCGTACACCCGTTCAAGCACGGCATGACGATTCGTGACCTTATAGCCGCCGCAGGCGATATCAAGCCATTCTCAAATCCAAGGAAAATTTACCTGGTGAGAGGAACTGTCGAGAACCCTGAAGTGATCAGAGTAAACCTCCCGAAAATCAGGAAAGGTAAAAATATGGAGCAGAATATTGTTTTGCGTCCTAACGACGCCATTTATGTGCCGTCAGTTGGAATGTGGAAAACATACGACTTTATTCGCACCATGCTTCTACCTGTCTCAGCGGTACGCGATGCCATTTTCCTGGCATGGGGATCATAAACAAAGGGAACACATTATGCCTCAGCAAGAAATGATATTCAGTGATTACCTGAGGGTAATCGTAAAAAGAAAAGCGACGGTAGTATTTGTCACGATTCTCGTCGCCATATGCACGTATATGTACGCCTCTCGTAAAGAACCCCTCTATATGAGCACGGCACGTATCAAGATACAGCGTTTTCAGACCTTCGCTCAGATTTTTGACGAAGTCATGATCAGCAGTGGGGATCCGCTCGAAAATTACGTTCACGAAATCCACGGCAGTAAAGTGCTAAGCACGGCTTCAGCTATGCTGGCCTTGAAGGAACCAGAACGCCCTATATCAACATTTGAAGGCATGGTAATCGCCGAAAGAATTCCTCGAACTGATCTAATAGATATTACTGTGCACGGTCCGAATGCCGAATCCGCCAAGGAAAGATGTGAAGCAGTTATTCAGGCATTCCAGAAAATCCATGAAGCCACAATAAGCGCTAACGCGCTCGCGGAATATGAAAATATACAGCAATCCCTCGAAAGCGCCATCAAAGAACTGAACGAAGACGAAGACAATATCCGCAAAGAATTGAGCAATAAAACAACGACAGGCTTCGAAAAGGATCAAACCGAACTGCTCATAACGAAACTTACAGACGCACAGTTAAAACTACACGCCTTACAGGACACAGGTAATTACACGGCAGAATACCCAGGAATAGCATCACTGACACAGGAAATCAATAATATCCATGAACAGCTTCAAAACGCTCAGACCCAAAATGCTGAATCAGAAACACTCATACGCAATCACGAACAAAAGAAAACAGTTCTGACGGGAATGATCACTTACCTCACGCAAAGACTTGAGGAAGCACGAATAGCCATCACGAAAAAAAGTGAACGCGTCAGCATAGTGACTGAACCAAGCGTTGGCGCCATGGTCACAACAGCAATAACATACCTGACTACTGTCGGCGCACTGCTTGGACTCATGATGGGAATACTCCTGGCATTTGTGGCCGAAAATCTGGATGCGTCTATTCGCACATTAAGTGAAATTGAAGAGATCTTCCAATTGCATATTCTGGGCGTTATTCCACATTTCTCACCTCATACCCCGGATGTTCCAATACGCCCGGAAGGTTTCTGGGATCGGATAAAATATTCAGAAGCCGCAATCATATGGCGTGCATTATGGAAACTTATAACATCCGAAAAAAGACATGCTAACAGCCAAACGGCACATAAATCAAATACCTTAATTGTGCCGTTTTCTTCCAGATCTCCCGCAACCGAAGGCTATAGAACCATACGGACCAATCTATTATTAGCCGCCAAGAATGAAAAAATAGGCGCTATCCTCGTTACAAGTGCCGGACCTGCAGAAGGAAAGAGCACCACAATAGCCAATCTTGCTCTGGCATTCGCTCAAGCGGGTAAGAAAACCCTGCTGATCGGCGGAAATATGCGCAGACCCAGCCTCTATCGCACATTCGGTCTGCCAAGAGAAAATGGTCTATCAGAAATACTTTTAGGCGAAATATCATGGCATGAAGCCATTAAAGACCACCGTGACCTCGCGCTAGGCGAAAAAGCTGACGAAAACCTGGCTACTACGCCAGGTATCGAAAATATATCCTTTATCACTTGCGGAGGCAGAACCATACAACCAGCAGAATGGCTGGCACAGCCCGTCTTCCAGACATTTATCAGGGAATGTGAAAACGAATTTGACGTTATCCTTGTGGATGGAACACCCATTCTGCCAGTGCCCGACAGCATAATCATGGCATCCGCAATAGGAAAAGTGGCGCTGGTATATCAAGCGGGATCCACACAGCGCGACTCAATGCTTCGCGCTATCACATTGATTAATAATACCGGCGCCCAAATAGCAGGCCTTATCCTTAATGACCTGAAAGCATCATGGGGTTCGACTCCCGATTACTACCATTATCGTGGCTACTACGGAAGACCAGAAAAGTAAATACCATGTTCAGTCCTGCGGCCGACAAGAATGCACTGCATAAACTGATCCTCACTGTCATCGCTGTTATCGGGGCCATCTTACTGGGCAAATTCGGTTCCGAAGTTGACCTTAAACTGCTGGCCGTCGTGATAACCTTCTTCCTGGCAATGAGCCTGGCATTCACACGCGGTACTGATGCTCTTTATTTCCTTGTTTTCGCAATGTTGTTCAGCCCGGAAATCGGCCCTGGTGCCGGTGTCGGCGAAGGTAAAGGAGGAATGGTTCTGCGTCTTGAGGATATTATTCTGCTGGCCGTTGCCATGGGCTGGACCCTGAGATCCGCATATACAGGCAGACATTTCGGTATCATTAAAACCCCGGTCAATTCCGCGATATGGATTTACATGGCAATATCTATCATCGCAACACTGCTCGGTATATTACTCGGATCCGTACGTTCATTATTCGCTGGAATAATGCATAACCTGAAATATTTCGAATATTTCCTGCTTTTTTTCATGATCCTGGCCCATGTGCGAAAGAAAGAATTCGTAGCACATATGATCAAAGCTATGTTTATAGTCTTTTTTATCGTAATGATATACGGATACACGCAAATCGGACACGGCCAACGTATCTGCGCCCCATTCGATGCAGAACCAAATACGTTTGGCGGTTATATTGTTCTGATCATGTGCCTCGCGGGTGGTATAGCATTGACAGATGAAAGAATCCGTGTTCGTGCCATAATGATCGGCTTGATTCTTTTTGCGATACCTCCACTGCTTTTCACCCTGTCACGCGCTTCTTATCTGGCTTTTATGGTAGGACTCTTTTCTTTCCTCACAGTCAGCCGCCAAAGAATTCTTATAGGCGCTACGGCTGTAGCTATAATAGCTGTTATGATTCTGGGTCTGCCTCTGTTCCCTGATCCGGTTCGGGAAAGAATTGCCGGCACATTTGAAAAAGAAACTCAATACCATGTCAAAATAGGTAATGTTGATTTTGATTCATCGTCTTCAGCACGTATTCTATCATATAAAGAAGCCATAAAACGATGGGTCAAGAATCCTGTGTTCGGATATGGAGTAACAGGCACTCATTTCATCGATGGCCAATACCCGCGTCTTCTGGCCGAAACCGGTATCGCCGGCCTGCTTGCCTTTCTTTACGTCTTCTGGCGGCTCATCAAGGAGGTGAGAAAAAGCTGCCAACTTACCCAGACACCGTTCCTGAAAGGTGCATCAATGGGCTTCCTGTGCGGCATCATTGCCATGCTGGCTCACGGTATTTCAGCTAACAGTTTTATCATCGTGCGAATCGCTGAACCATTCTGGCTTCTCGCCGGGCTTATACTGCTTATCCCGCATATAGAAAATCAAGACACGGCGGACAGTTTGGCTGAAAATCAGTCTTGACGGCCATTCCCGACATTGCTGTCGCTGTAAGCGCTGCAGGCTGGGGAGAGCATTTTTGACGGGATTACAGGATAGGACAGGATGAATTAAGAACTGGATTCGTGAAATCTCAATGGATTAAATAATTCCGTTGAGATTTCACGCCCATCTCGGATGTTGATCATATCCCATCATGTATATCCTCCCTGCCCTTCATGATTCCTATCTCCTCCCCATCAGAAACACCGTTCGGGAAATCCGCCGATATTATTATCCGGATTTCCTGGACCATCCCGTGTTAATCTTTGTTAATCCAGTTATCCTGTCTAAAACTCTTTCTTTCCCGTAACGGCCATGTCCCGGCATAGTTGCCGTCATAGGCGAACTTATCTGCCATTACCTGCGATATTCATTCAGCGCGAGACCCAGCGTTTCATGACGTTGAGTAAGATATTTCCATTCACCCTGCATTGATCCAAGATCCATGCATAACTTTACTAGCGGCACCACAAACAGTACTGCGCGTCTTTTAAAATATAATGCCACCCTGAAACTGCGAACCATTATAAAAACATACCACGCCAGAACACTTGCCAATACCAACAGAAAACCTATACCCTTGAAAATGATCGCAACAGAAAACAGTAATATGACTCTTAAAAGCATCAACCGGTGCATCTTCAAAAGAAATACGTAATTCTTGCGCCCTTCAACGCCTTCTTTAAATAAAAGCTCGTTGATACGACGCCTCGAAAACCACGATATTATTTTTCTTAGAGACCCTCTTGGTTTATGATAAACAATAGCAGAAGGAACATACGAACACTTGCGCTTCTTCGCGACGTTCACTCCCATAAGACAATCATCCGCCCCTAAACGGCCGTAACCGTCTTCCTTGAAACCAAATTCCGCGAACACATCACGCCTGTAAGCGCAATTACAGCCTGAAAGAAGATTAGTGCGAATATTACGTCCGCCGCTTTTATGATAACGTTTGTGCCCGCCTCCAGGGAATCCGAGAATATCCTCAGATATTCCTACCAACCCGGATTCTTGAGCGAAAGTGGATCCTGCCATACCTGCCACTTCAGAATCCATAAATGTTTCAGCGATTTTCTTAAGCCATTCTACATCAACAATACAATCATCATCAGTAAAAGCTATAATGTCACCTTTCGCGTGTTTTACGCCCGTGTTCCTGGCATAACCAAGTCCCATGTTTCGTCTTGGCAGGAACACATATTCAACATTGGAAATACTGGCCGGAGCATCACCTTCTTCCACAACAACAATTTCATACCTTTCACGCGGATAATCCACATTCAGAAGAGAGTCCACGGCTTTCAGCACAAGCTCATGCCGATCCTTGCTGATAACAACAACCGATATAAACGGCAACTTATCTCCATTCCCATCCATTAACAAATAACCTCCGTTAAACTGCAATAAGAACAACTATTATCCATTAACGATTAAAGCTGAACCGCTCTTGTCAGGAAAGGGTATTGCTGCGTAATTATTTTCACAGCAAAATTCGTCAACAGCCATCCTTGCTCCAATCCAAGCATTGTAATCATGCACCAAGACAATGCCGCCTTTTGACATTCTTTCACAAAAGAAACTCAATCCTGCCTTTGTGGGCTCGTACAGATCTGCATCAAGATGCACAAAAGCAAACCTTTGACTCCGAAGGTTTACGGGTACGCTTTCGGGAAAATAACCCTTATAGATTTTGACATTATTGTTTTTACACTCAATATTCCCAAGGACCTCTTCAACATTTGTATTTGCAAATTGGGTCTTTTTTCTATCAATTCCAGTCTTAATTGACTCCGCCTCCACATCATCTCTGTGGAACCCATCAAAAGTATCAAACAAATGCAACCGTCTTTCTGGAATGTAATGATGTATCAATCTCGCCGTCTGTCCTTTGTAAACCCCCAATTCTGCCAAATCACCATCCACTCTCCTTTCCAGAACACTACGCAATAAAAGAATGATCATATCCCTTCTAACAATATCCCATGGATCAAGATCATCTATGATCCTATCAACGTTATCATCAGGAATATGATATCCTCCCGTTTGTCTGATAAACTCTGCATCATGCCAGTTTGACTTTGGATTTATATCCATCTGCGATTGTATGAAGAAAGCTGATTTGGCAGCGTTGTCAATCCGCCTGCGCTGACTAAAGCTCAAAACAGCAGCAACAAACGCCTTGGGGTGCATGAAAAGCTTAGCTATCATGCGCAAGACTCGATTAAGATTATTTATCATCCAAACAAATCCTTGCATATGGATTCAATGCTTTCAATCACTTGATCCGGAGATATTGATCGCAAGGCATCATTAAATGCCTGCGCTTTAGGATCGTTTTCATCATAACATGGCTCTGCAGTCAAAGCCCTCAACTGGACAATAGTACCATCCCCAATCGGATCCCACATGGCCTCAGTAGCACCGCTCAGTGCAACCAGAGGAACTTTCAGCCCGGCAGCAATATGCATTGGACCGGAATTGTTGCTGATAAACAGGCTGGCACATTGAATAACAGCCACAAGCTGATTCACATCGAGTTTGCCGGCCAAAGAAATACAGTTATCACGCCCAACCATATCAACCAGCATTCGGCAATAATCGGACTCAATAGACGATCCGATACAAAAGACTCCTAC
>JAQBFJ010000200.1:0-3485 GCA_032123435.1 Verrucomicrobiota bacterium | reverse complement strand
CTAAGGCACTGGCTTGCTTCTCCTGTAGACGGTTTTTATGTGATCATAGATCCTGCTCATCAGGGATTTGGTGTGATTCCTCCTGAATGGATTATTGATGATTTGGCCAAGTTTCTTGGGGTAAGTTACTATGTCAGCACTCTTTCGGCGGCGATGCTGCACGGAGCATCTCATCAGAAACTTCAAAGGTTCCATGTTATTGCTTCTAGGCAGTTGAGGAAAATCGAACGTGGCGGTTACCGGATAGATTTCTTTTATCGGAATAAGATTCATGCAGATGTATGGGATAAGATGAAGAGCCCAGCCGGATATTTTCACGTGAGCACTCCGGAAGTGACTGCTTATGATCTTCTAGCCTACAAATCGGCCTGTCCATCTCTAGACCAAGCGGCGACCATCTATGTCGAGATGGGATACAAGATTCAGTCTGACCGTTTAGCCGGTCTGATTGATCTGGGCTGGAAGATTTCAATACTCCAAAGAGTAGGCTGGCTTCTCGATTTTACCGGCTGGCAGGAGAAAACCTGGAAACTGGCCGCCAGGCTTGCCTCTATGCCATGTCAGTGGAAACATCTTAGAACTGATGGTCCGGCTCAAGGGAAGAGAAACGATCGTTGGAAAATTATTGAGAATGTTAAAGTTGAACCTGATATTGAACAAAAATGATACCTCAAGCATATATAACCGAATGGCAATCTGTCGCGCCTTGGGACGATCCAAACCAAATCGAACAGGATTTGATTATAAGCCGTGCTCTTGTTGAGTTGTTTCGCGATGAACATGTTTGCAAGACACTCGCGTTTCGCGGCGGAACGGGAAGAGAAGAGTTTTTGACAGGATTACGGGATGAGACAGGATGAATAAAAGAGATGGTTCATGAAATCTGCGGATATTTTTATCCATATTTCTTGGACAATCTTCTCTTTTTGTCCGTATCTAGTTAATCCAGTTCATCCTGTCTGAAAATTCTCTTTATTTTTGACACTATTGTTATTGTTTCCTGAACCCTGAACCCCTATCTCCACCTCCTGTTGATCTTTTATATATCCGGGTCCTGTCTGAAGCCCTTTTGTTCGTCAGAGGCTGACTGTCGGAGAGGGGTTACTACCGGTATTTTGCCTTGAAGCACAGGGTTGAATGGCAAATCGACGGGCAGGGATTATCCGTAACAAATAGCAACATTTTTGTTGCTATTTGTTACTAGGTTGTGTATTCTTTCTGTTGAACAATGTGAGAAATACTGAATGACAGCAAAAAAACAGGAAGACGTAGAGGTTATCCAAAAGGTCGTCGCACGGTCTATAGCGACTCATCCTGTCGGACGCAATCTGGCGCTCATCGGAGGTTTCAGATATCGCTTTCTGGATGGCAGTGTCCGGACTTCAGACGACATTGATTATCACTGGGCTGGTGATCTTGAAGAGAAACAAAAAGAACTCATCGTCTTTTGCAGTCGTGTTTTGTTTCCTGAAATATACCGGCGCTTTGGCTATTCCGGGAAAGCCGGTGCCCGAAACGGACCGGACGCAGATTCTCCTGTTGTGCGAGTTGTGGATCTATCCTTCTGGAAAGACAACGTGCCATACAGCCGTATGGAAATACCTGTTGAGGTGACCCGCATTGTATGTGTGGACCCCATTGAAGTGCGCACTGCCGGGGGAACGGTTTACGCGACGGCTTCTGAAGGGGATATGATTGAAAGTAAGGTTATAGCAGTTTTCAACAGAACGATACTGGAGCATCGTGATATTGTAGATGTATTCCTTTTTCAAGATCGTTTTCTTTCAGATTCAGGTCGAAGACTGAAGACAAAGCTGGACACGATGAAGCTAACTTTATCTGATATCGAAGAGAGAATGTTGGATTTGCAAGAACACCGCGATTATCACGCAAAGGCTGTGCAGGAAGTGATTGACACGCAACTCAATCATGAAGCCGGAGCCCAGCTTAATGATGCCGGTGGCGGGCAAATGGTTCTTGATATGGCTATGAATGTACTAAATCGGTATATCAAGGTTTGGAGATCAGATGAGAGCAATTGACTGGCAGCAGTTTTTACAGGAACAGCGTGACAGGCATGGCAAAGTTGTGTTTACAATGACTGAGTTAGCCAATGTTTCCTCATTGGGCCCGCGATCTCTTAAGGTAGCGCTTTCGAGATTAGTTGATCGCGGAGTTATTCAGAATTATGCAAAAGGCCGATACGGTCTTGCTGGCGCGGTCAGGATTGAAGATTTGGTTCCATCTCTTGATCCTGCGGCGTATATCACAGGAATGTACGCTTTGTACCGGCACCAGCTTATCACTCAGGTGCCGACAGAGGTTACGTGTTTTACCAACCGCAGGCATAATAGGTCGAGAGTACGGGTTGTGTCACTGGGGCGTATCGTTTTTGTATGTTTTGCAGATTCGGTTTATTCATACCCGCAAGAAAGTGTTATTGCTTCACCTGAGCAAGCTTTAAGTGATTTTGTTTATCTATGCAGGAGGCGCGGAATAGCTTCGTCCAATATTGTAACCTTTCGAAATTTGGATCGCTTGAATCCAGACCGGATTCAGAGTCGCCTGAAAAGATATCCAGCAACCGTTAATCGAGAGATGGAACGACTCCTGGCGTCGTGAAGAAGGAATTCAAGAAATTTTGACAGGATAACAGGATAAGCAGGATTAAGATAAGACCCGGCTTCGATCGCAATAGCGAGCTACGCCGCGGCAAGCAGGATGGTTCAGTAAATCTGAAATAAAACCATAGTTTTATTCCACATTTCCTGAACAGTTTTTCTGATAGGGGAAAGAGGATTTACCACGGAGTACACGGAGGCACAGAGCAATACAGAGAAGAGAGTTGATTTAATTCGGAAACGAGTGTTTCACAATTAAATCAACAACCTGCAAGGGTGAGAAGGTTGTCTCGGATGTTTTCTCCCCGACAACAACGTTGCATCAAATCATGGATTGCGAAGCAATACGGGATTTGATGTAACCTCTGCATTTATCTTCTCCGTGCCTCCGTGACCTCTGTGGTAAAATGGCTGTTATCCTGTCTGCCCGCATTGCTGTCGCCGCAGGCGCTGCAGGCTGGGTTTAAAAAAGGTTCCCGGAACAGAGAGGGCATTCACAATGGGAGGATTTAGTTGATAGAAACCTTTTCTGTTATTCTATCATGTATTTCTCTGGCCAGCGGAATTAAAGTGTCGCGTGCCGCGGAAAGTTTTACGCGTTCCATGTCCGGCATATCAGTGTTTAGCAGTTCATCATTCTTGCCGAGGTACGCGTCAAGGTCGAAAGCCCCGGGGTTTTGCGTGAACCAACGCTGATCAGTGGTTTCTATGAACGCGAGCACTTTCTCCAGATATTCCCGGGCTTTCTGTATCTTTCCTGAATTTCTGTAAACCAGAGCCGCAGTGTCCATGACCACAAATGAATCAGACCATAGCTCAAGAAGACGGGGCAAAAGTTCGTTGGCACGCTGGATTGTGGTGGAG
>JAQBFJ010000199.1:0-6373 GCA_032123435.1 Verrucomicrobiota bacterium | reverse complement strand
CGGATCAGACTGGATGGGTTGAAGTTATTTCCGGTGCTGAGATGGATGAGAAGGAGATGATAAAACGTTTTGTTAAAATCGTTCATGAGCGTGATCCGGATGTTATTGAAGGATATAATATTTTCAATTTTGATTTATGCTACTTGTCGGAACGTGCAAAACGGCATGGCGTCAAATTGACCCTTGGAAGGGATGGTTCCATTCCGCGACGCAGGGCAAGCAGATTCAGCGTGGGTGATAGAACGATTGCCTATGAACGTTTTGATATATTCGGAAGACATGTAGTGGATATATTGTTTCTTGTTCATGCTTATGATGTGAGTCATCGTTCGTTAAGCGGATTTGGATTGAAAGATGTTGCCGCTCATTTTGGCGTTGTCAGTCCGGATCGCGTGTATATTAAGGGTTCTGAAATCAGCGAAGAGTTTAAGCGTAATCCCGGCAGGCTCATGAAATATGCCGGGGGCGATGTTATTGAAACGGGGGAGATAAGCAGGCTTATTTCCCGGAGTAATTTCATACAAACGCAAATGGTTCCGTATTCGTATCAGAACACATGTGTTCGTGGCAATATCGGCAAGATAGATGCGCTTATGATAAGAGAGTATATAAGAAAAGGATATTCTATTCCATGTTCGGATCGTGGCCGGCAATTTGAGGGTGGATATACGGATATATTTATCCGGGGAGTGGTTGAAAACGTGCATCATTGTGACGTAAGGTCTTTATATCCATCTTTAATGCTGTTGTATGGGTTGGGGCCGCGCAAGGATGAAGCAGGGGTGTTTTTGAGTCTGCTCAGGATGCTGAAAGACGTGCGGCAAAAGGCCAAAGAAAGAATGACGGACAGTTCGCGTCAGGATGACATATTGCACTTTGAAGCATTACAGTCTGCTTTTAAGGTGTTGATCAATTCATTCTATGGTTATTTGGGATCTTCACAGGCCAGGTTCAGTGACTTTGATATTGCAGAAGATGTAACCGCCAGGGGCAGGGCACTGCTCAGATCCATGATATTGTGGTTGAAGAATCGCGGGGCAATGCCGGTTGAGATCGACACTGACGGCATATACTTTGTTCCACCTCAATGGGGAAGAAAAATAAAAGGCAGAAACGCGCAAGTGTGTGTGGGCGGAAAGGGGCGTGGGGCAATTTGTTCCGCGGCGAAGATGCTGGAAAAATTCAGGAATGATTTTGCTGATTCATTGCCTGCCGGAATAGACGTGGAGTTTGATGGCGAGTATGTGTCAATGTACAGTTATAAAATGAAGAACTACGCGCTTCTTGCAAAAGACGGAGAAGTCATTATTAAAGGCGCTGCGTTGAAGTCCCGTGGTCTGGAACCGTTCCAGA
Source organism: Verrucomicrobiota bacterium (assembly GCA_032123435.1). Classification (GTDB taxonomy): domain Bacteria; phylum Verrucomicrobiota; class Kiritimatiellia; order UBA8416; family JAQBFJ01; genus JAQBFJ01. The sequence goes on along the minus strand of JAQBFJ010000199.1, from coordinate 5,020 downwards.
GGGCTTTTCTCAGGGATGTGATCCGGCTGAAATTGGAGAAAAAAGAAAAAAAGGTTTCGTCATTTAAAGGTCGTTATGAGAAATCCATAAGGGACGGCGAATGGCCGATAGAACAATTTGCGAAGACGGAGACATTGCAGGAATCGCCGGAAAAATATGCAATGGGCATAAAAAGAGGTGAAAAATCGCGCAGGGCGGTTTATGAACTTGCCTTGAAATCGGGGCGTAAATACGGGGTAGGCGATCAGTTGTCGTATTATGTTACTGGCACGAAGAAAAATTTGTCTGTGTATGAGAATGCGAAGATGGTGTCGGAATGGGATGCGGATAAACGCGATGAGAATATAGTGTATTATCTGGATAAGCTGGAATCATTGTATAACAAGTTTTGTGAAGACTCACAGCAGGCTGAGCTTGAACTGGAGTGATTAGTGTGTGATGATTCTATTTTAACCAAAAGGAATGCAGGAGAAAGTTAATATGAGCAAGGCAGGTTTTACGTTACTTGAGATATTAGTTGTGGTCTTGATCATTACTATTTTGGCTACGATTGTTGGTGTGAACGTCTTGAACAAGCCAGGAGAGGCCCGGGCAGCGGTAGCAATAGCGCAGATCAGGGAATTAGAGACAGCATTGAAGCTGTATCGTATGGACAATGGTATGTTTCCCACGCATCAGCAGGGATTGATGGCGCTGTGCGAGAAGCCGAGTGTTGCGCCACATCCTTCTTCCTACAAGGATGGCGGGTATTTAGACAGTCGCAAGCTTCCTTTGGATCCATGGGGTAATGCGTATATTTATCTTATTCCAGGTCGGCAGGGCGAGTCATGCGAGATTATAAGTTATGGCGCTGATGGTGAGCCTGGCGGTGATGGTGAGAACAAAGACATAACGAGTTCTGACGATTGATGGTGTTCATGGTTAGAAGGTATGTGTGATCATGTGATGGTCATAATTGTCCACAGATAGAGTATTTTATAAATGAACGTTTTGATGAGTGAAAACAAGAACGGGACGGGAGATTTATTATCATGCTTTCCGCATTTGGGTGGCATCCGACCAAGATAAAATGCGGCTTGACAAGATCCTGCTCGGATGATGTTGTATTTTTACCTACGGTTGGGCATTATAATCTTTTTCAGCTTGGCGTGTACAAGGCCGTTTGAGGCAAGAAACTTCAGGCGTTTATTATCCTGGCGTGCGAGCAGTTCGGTTTTGCCGCCTGCTTGCCTGCTGATTTTGCGGCGGCAAGAGCGCATTCAAGAAGTTGTCCGGTTTGCTTTTTAAACGTCATGAGCGCATTTCGTCGTTTTTGTCCGGAAGATAACTATTCTATGCGATAATCTGTTCTGCGTCCTTGAATTTCATGGATACTATTTCGGATATTCCTTTTTCTGGCATTGTTATGCCGTAAAGAACTTTAGCGGCGGCAATGGTTTGCTTGCTGTGTGTGATCACGACGAACTGGGAATTGGTGACGAAATCCTGCAGTACTTTAACAAATCGTCCGATATTGCTGTCGTCCAGTGCGGCGTCCAATTCGTCCAGCAGGCAGAAAGGGCTTGGTTTGATCAGGTATATGGAGAACAATAATGCGACAGCGGCAAGAGTTCTTTCGCCACCGGAGAGCAGGGAGATGTTCTGCAGTTTTTTTCCTGGAGGTCTGGCGATAATTTCAATACCGCATTCAAGCACATCTTCTTCATTCACAAGCACGAGTTTTGCCGAGCCGCCGTTGAATAGTCTTTTGAACATTATCTGGAAATTATCATTTACCTTTTCAAAGGTTTCGCGGAACATTTCAGAAGTGGTTCTGTTTATTTTGCGTATCATTTCCATGAGTTGTTCTTTTGCTTTTACGAGGTCTTCTTCCTGTTCGGTCAGAAACGTGTATCTTTCCTCAAGTTCCTGGTGTTCTTCTATGGCGATAAGATTAACGGGGCCCATGGCTTCGATTTTAGTTTGAATTTCAGTGATTTGTGTTTCCAATGTTTCGATATCGGGATCGGAGCCTTCCGATTCCGGATCTTTTTCCGCCATTATTTGATCCAATGTAACACTATACTTAGAGGTGATCCGATCTATCATATTCTGTCGGCGCACCTTACTTTCCGCGCAACGGACATCCATGTCTGATTTTTGTGCAAACAATTGCTCGAGCATAGATCGTTTTTGGGTTAACCCGGATTCTGTTTGTTCAGACTGTATGCAAAGCGCGTCTCTGTTCTTTTTCAGTTCTGTTGTTTTGGTTTTGAACGTTACGACTTTCTGCTCAAGCGAGTTCAGGCTGTTTTCTGCTGTTTTTATAGCTTCTGTCAGCTTCTCAACACTGGCTTTGTATGACATGATGCCGGCGGAACGGCCTTCTACCGCAGCTTCCAATTCGGCGGTTCGTGTTTTAGCAAATTCATATTGATTTGTCAGATGTTCAATCTTATGCACAAGCGCGGTTAAGTGGGCTTTACCGTCTGAGACTTTGGTATTCAGTTCGGAAAGTCCGGTCTCCAGTTTTTCGAGATCTTTGTTTTCCTGTGTGATGGTTGCGACTATTACATTGCGTCTTTCTCTTGTTTCGGCAATCTGGACGTTGATATTGTTTCTATCTACATCACCTGATTCCTCTTCGGAGAAAAGGTTGTTCAGCTCCCATGATACGGTGTCGAGGCGTTCTTTTGCTTCTTTTGCTTCGCTTGATATAATTTGATCTTCGCCTTCCTTTTGCGCGAGTTCGCGGGAGCTTTGTTCAACAATGGTTCTGGCCTCGGCTTCTGATATTTTGCCGGCGGCAATTTCATCAGAGAGATTTGCCAATCTGTTTGTTTCGAGGCTTAGTTTATTCGCAGTAGATTCGTGGTCATTTCTTGCATCAGCAAGAATATGTTTACGAGAGAGGGGGTTATGTTCTCTGGAATCATCGGACCATAGTTCAAAATAACTATTTCCTCCCAGGAAACAGCCGGTTGTTGTTACATATGCCTGATCTGGCGGTACAGGGATTGGAGCTGAATCAATGGAGTCGACAACAATTACATTGCCAATGAGGCGATAAAGAACAGGCAATAGTGATTCTGTGCATTGGACGTGTTCAATGAGATACGAATGCTTATCGTGATGTCTGCTTGCTGGTTTGTCTTCCGGTTTCGCATCGATCGCCAATAACCGGATAGAGGCGTTATTATGCGAAGCCAGTTCCGTTATCAAGGTTACTGCTGTTGCGGAATCGGAGACGATTACGGTATCCAGCCATGTTCTCAAACTGACCTCGACCGCGATTCTGTACTTTTCTTCAACACTGATATTATCGCTGATAATTCCGAATATCTTTTCGCGGTCAACTTTAAGTGGCGTTGATTTATCTAGAATAATTCTGGCGCCTCTTGGTATATTATCGGCCGATTTTTCCTGTTCGGCAAGCAGATCGATTTGAGCCTGACGTGCGGAGATATGTGCTTCAAGCCGGGATATTGTATTGCGCAGTGTTTCTTTTTCTTCTGATCTTTCTGTGTTTTTGTTTTCGACTTCTTTTAATTTTGACCTGTGTTGTTCAAGTCGTTCGCCCAGCTTTTTTAATGTGTCAGAGATTTCCGACTGCCTGTTTTCGTAATCAGCGGCAATCCTGGCCAATTGCGCTTTTTCGGCCGAAAGTTTTTCTCTTCGAATCATATTGGATCGTTCTCTAGACTCTGTTTCCATGGACTGATTCTGCAGTCTGGCCAAAAGGCTTTCACGTTCGATGGATTCATCGCGGAGTTGTTGGATTTTGACGCGTGCTTTATCGGTGATGTTTTTCTGTTCCGTCAAATGGTTGATTGATGTGTTTAATTCGTTCTCATAACATTGTTTTTCTTCGCGGATTTTTTCTATTTGTTGAGATAATTCCTGCAGGCGTCCGCGATTGTTTTCCAGGTGTTTTCGGTTCTCGTCCATTTCACGGGAATCACGGTTTGACCAGGTGTGGTATTCTGCTATTCGCTGGGTGTTAACCTGGATCATCTCGCGATTATGTTCCAGTTCGTTCTGTGCCTGGTGGCCGGATTCGGCGGCGGAATTCATTTCATGTTCAATACGGGATATTTCATTGCGAAGCTCAGAAATCTTTTTTTCCAATTGTTGTGTTTCTGATTGTGTAGCGTGTATCGCATTGGAGGAATCGGCTGCCTGCCTTTCGATATTCAGTATTTCCTTGTCGGCTGCAGCAAGGCGTTTCTTTATTGCGACCATATCAAGTTCACGCAGTTCGTCCATCAAAGTTTTATATCTTCTTGCTTTTCCGGCCTGTCTCTGGAGTGAGCCGATCTGACGTTTTACTTCGCGAATAACATCGGCAAGTCGCAAAAGATTGGCTTCGGTATGTTCGAGTTTTCTTATGGCTTCTTTTTTGTCTATTTTGAATTTTGTAATGCCGCTTACTTCTTCAAATATTATCCTGCGATCTTCAGGACGGGCGCTCAGGATCTGGTCTATGCGGCCCTGTTCCATGAGGGAATATGATGTGGTGCCGATACCGGTATCCATGAACAGGCGTTGGATATCTTTTAATCTGCAAGGGGTCTTATTTATGAAATATTGCCCTTCTCCCGTTCTGAATACTCTGCGTGTGACCGTGATTTCGTGGTATTCGGTTTGCAGAACATTTTCACAATCGGCAAAAGTTATGCTGACTTCAGCCATCCCTAGCGGCTTATGCGTGTCGGTTCCGTTAAATATGCAATCTTCCATTTTGGTGGCTCTGAGTGCTTTAGGGCTTTGTTCGCCGAGCGCCCATCGTATGGCGTCAGAAATATTGCTTTTTCCACAACCGTTAGGGCCGACTATGGCTATCATGACGGGTTCAAATTCGAGACGAGTCTTATGGGCAAAGCTCTTAAAGCCTGATATTTCAAGCGTTTTGAGGTACATTGTTTTCTCCAGAAACCTGTTTTTTACAAGATTGTCGGCTTATATAGCATTTTGTTTGGGTCTTTGAACAGAAGAAAAGGTTGAAAAAGCAGAATAAATAATGGTTTTTGGCAGGCCGGTG
>JAQBFJ010000198.1:0-13963 GCA_032123435.1 Verrucomicrobiota bacterium | reverse complement strand
AAGCAGATAATTGAAATTGGGCTGGAGCTCGGTGTGGATTATGAGCATACTTGGACATGTTATCGCGGTGGAGAAGAACCTTGCGGAGAATGTCCCAGCTGTATGGAACGTGATTCTGCGTTTAGCGCTGTGGTAAACGGGGAAATGGAGCCGAAAAATCCTGACAGCCAGAAATGAGGGAGAGCATTAAGAAAAAAGGGAGTTTTTAGACAGGATTACAGGATAAACAAGATTAAGACCCTTCGACAAGCTCAGGCCGGGCAAGATGGTTCAAGAAATCTGAATAAACAATAGTTTCTTCTACATTTCTTGAACAGTTTTCCTGATGGGGAAAGAGGGGTTCAATAACCAATGACTAGGTGTGGGATATTTACCCTGAAGAGCATTAAGAAAAGAGAAAGTTTTTGACAGAATTAGTTGTGGAAACGGGAGACGGTTTATGAATGTTCCAATGTTGGACCTTAAAGCTCAGTACGCGAGTATACGTGAAGAAATAAGAAAAGTGATTGATGATGTGTGTGATTCCCAGTATTTCATCAACGGACCTAAGGTAGCCGCGTTCGAGCAGAATGTGGCTGAGTATTGCGGAGTACGTTACGCGGTGGGTGTTTCTTCAGGAAGTGATGCCCTTCTCGCGGCGCTTATGGCGCTTGATGTGGGGACAGGCGACGCGGTGTTTACAACACCATATAGTTTTTTCGCGACTGCCGGCTCCATCGTAAGGCTTGGGGCTACTCCGGTTTTCGTGGACATAGATCCGCGAACTTTCAATATTGAGCCCGAAAGGCTCAGGGACACCATCAAGTCAATGCCAACCCGCTTTAAAGGGTTGAAGCCCAAGGTGTTACTACCAGTGCATTTATATGGTCAGATGGCTGAAATGGATTCATTGCTTGATATAGCGCGTGAGTATGGCTTGAAAGTTGTGGAAGACGCTGCCCAGGCGATTGGAGCGGAGTACCCGGGTCGAAACGGGACGCGGAAGGCCGGTTCAATGAGTGATGTCGGATGTTTCAGTTTTTTCCCTTCCAAGAATCTTGGCGGGTTCGGTGATGGCGGGATGGTGGTGACTGATGACGAGAAAATAGCGGCGACCATGCGCACATTAAGGGATCATGGACAGGATCCGAGATATTACTACAGGATGATTGGAGGCAACTTTCGGCTTGATGCCATTCAAGCCGCGGTACTGGATGTCAAGTTGCGACAGCTTGAGTCGTGGCACGATGGGCGGCGCAGGAATGCTGACCGATACGACAATGCGTTTGAGGGAACGGCGGCCAGTTCGCCGTTGGCGGTTTACAGGAAGCGCGGCATTACCAACTATCATATTTACAATCAGTATGTTATTCGCATTCAGGAACGAGACAAAATGGTTGAGAAACTGACAAAGGCCGGTATTGGATGTGCGGTCTATTATCCTTTACCACTGCATCAACAGGAATGTTTCAAGCAGTTTGGTTATAACGAAGGTGATATGTTGAACAGTGAGAAGGCGGCGCGTGAGACATTGGCTTTACCAATATATCCTGAATTAACTGAAGAAATGCAGGATCATGTTGTAAAAACTATAACTAGCTGATAATAAATGATCGTAGTTAGACCCAAATTGACAACAGAGGAGAGTATTAATGCCTAATACAGTACTTATAGGGGCGCAATGGGGTGATGAAGGAAAAGGGAAGATAATAGATGTGTTGAGTGATGGAGTTGATATGGTTGTCCGGTTTCAGGGCGGCAATAATGCCGGGCACACCGTTGAAATTGGCAGTGAGAAATATGTTTTACATCTTATTCCATCCGGAATTCTGAGGGAGGGGCAGACTTGTGTGATAGGAAACGGCGTTGTGGTGGATCCGGTGGCGCTGTTGAAAGAAATAGACGAATTGGAAGCAAGAGGAGTAACTATTGCCGGCAGGTTATTTATCAGTGACCGTGCACATATGGTGTGTCCTTATCATGGCGCGCTGGATGAGGCGCGGGAAGCCAGGCGTTCAGACAGTGAAAAGATAGGAACGACTAAGCGTGGGATAGGACCTGCCTACAGTGACAAGGTGTCCCGGGTTGGTTTGAGAATGGGCGATATGGCTGATTCCTCTTTTCCTGAAATGCTTGCCGTGCTGATTGATGAGGCCGTCAAAGTGTTGGGCACACTGGGCGGCAGAGCGCTGGATAAGAATAAGATAATCAGCGAATATAAAGAGGCCGCGACGCGCCTGGTTCCTTATCTTGCAGATTCTGTTACAATGTTAAATAAGGCCATAAAAGAAGGGAAGTCTCTGCTTCTTGAAGGCGCGCAGGGCGCGTTGTTGGATATAGATTTCGGTACATATCCTTTTGTTACGTCATCGAATACAACAGTAGGCGGCGCCTGTGCCGGAACGGGTATTGCTCCGAGCGCGATAGACAGGGTTATAGGAGTTGTTAAGGCTTACACCACGCGTGTGGGGTCCGGTCCGTTTCCCACGGAACTTAAGGATGATACAGGCGAAATGCTCAGACGTGAAGGTGGTGAATTCGGCGCTACAACCGGAAGACCGAGACGTTGCGGCTGGTTCGACGCGGTGGTAGCGCGCTATTCGGCTATGGTCAATGGTGTTGACTTATGGGCAATGACGAAACTTGATGTACTGGATTCTATCGAAACACTGAAAATATGTATCGGATATGAATGTGACGGCAAAGTTTATGATACTATTCCGGCAAATGTGCGCGTACTGGAACGCTGCAAGCCAAAATATGAAGAGATGCCGGGCTGGCAGGTTTCCACCAAAAATGTGACGAAATATGAGGATTTACCTGCTAACGCGAAGGCTTATGTCAGTAGATTATGCGAGTTGACCGGTGTTAAGCTTGGCATTCTGTCGGTAGGTCCGAAAAGAACCAGTACATTAAGGATAAGCGTGTGAGTGAGGAAAAAACAGCGGCTGATCAATCGGCTGGCGTTAAAACAGGTAATCTTCCCCAACATGTCGCGATTATAATGGATGGCAATGGCCGTTGGGCACGCGCTCGTGGATTATCAAGGTTAAACGGACATAAAGAAGGTGCCGAATCTATTCGGGCCGTGTTGCAGGCATGCAGGGAGTTTGGCATAAAGTATTTGACGTTGTACGCGTTCAGTGTTGAAAACTGGCGCAGACCGAAAAGTGAAATTTCAGGACTTATGAACCTGCTTGTTGAATTCCTCGAAAGCAAAGAGAAGGAACTCCACGCGCATAAGACCCGCCTGAGAGTCGCGGGAAGGATCAACGATCTGCCGTCTGCGGTTCAGAAAGCGCTTCTGCGTGTTATGAAGGCAACTGAAGCGTATAAGGAAGGGCAATTGATCCTGGCCTTGAGTTATGGGGGCAGGGCCGAGATCACCGACGCGGTGAAGTCCATCGCGGAAAAGGTCAAAAACGGATCAATTGAGCCGGCAAGTATTGACGAAAATATCATAAGATCATTTATGTATTTGCCGGATGTGCCTGATCCTGATCTATTGATCAGGACGAGTGGTGAGATGCGGGTAAGTAATTTTTTGTTATGGCAGATATCATACACAGAGCTTTACGTGACTGATGTCATGTGGCCTGATTTCCGGGCTGAGGATTTGAAGAAGGCTCTTGATACATATTCCAGACGAAAAAGAAAGTTTGGCGACATCAAGTAAGAAACGGGGTATTTACCAGTGGGTAGAATGCGAGTAATAAGCGGGTGTCTTATCGGCGCCGCCGTTCTTGTAACTGTTAATTTCATGCCGGCTGCCGGCGTTTTGATAGTTCTTCTGGCTCTTTCGATTATTGCGCAGTATGAGTTTTACGCGCTGATGGAAAAAGCGGGAATGCCGGTATTCAGGCTGGTTGGGACGATATGCGGCATAGTCCTGATTGTTGGCACGTTCCTGACGATAGATCCAGGGCCGGACCAAATGGTACGCGTGTATCATTTACAGAACGGCATAATAATTGGGATGCTCATTTTTGTATTTGTGCGCCAGTTTCCGCAGAAACATAATGACAAGCCTTTGCAGACGATTGCATGTACCCTGTTGGGAATCATGTATGTACCGTTCCTTCTCAATCTATTCGTGCATCTTGCGTATGGCTGGGACGGCATGGCCTTTTGGGAACCGGTGGGGACTACCGGGCGCAGGCTTGTACTGTACGTTATTATTGTTGTTAAAAGTGTTGATATAGGAGCATATATTGGCGGCAGAGCTCTTGGTCGACATAAGATGCTGCCCAGAATTTCGCCGGGTAAAACGTGGGAAGGTTTTTCAGTCGGCATAACAACGGGTGTAATGGCAAGTTGGCTGTTTTATAATTTTTTCAAAGGGAAATTCGGTGCAGTGACGTTGACCGGATATGACTCGATAATACTGGGTCTGTTTTTATCCGTGGGGTCGGTAGTTGGGGATCTTTTTGAATCTCTGCTCAAAAGATCAGCAGGAGCAAAGGATTCAGGAAGGGTTGTTCCGGGTATGGGTGGATTACTTGATGTGCTGGACAGTCTGCTGTTTGGCGTACCCATAATATACATTTATACCAGGTTGTTCCTGTAGACGGGCTTAAGTTCTTTTCGAAACAGATGAAGAAGAAAAACATAGTAATTCTCGGCAGTACGGGTTCCATCGGCAGGAACACTTTACGTGTGGCGGAGAAGTTGTCGTCGAGAATTCAGGTATGCGGCCTGGCTGTTGACAGGGATTACAAGCAGGTTCTTGAGCAAGCTGAACGGTTTAGTGTTGGCCATGTCGCGGTATCTGATCCTGAAATGGCGCGATTGTGCGCGGAGACGGCGCCGCGGAACGTTAAGGTTCATGACGGAACAGCAGGCATTGAAGAGCTGGCTTCGCTTGCGGGGACAGATATGGTTGTTTGCGCAGTAGCTGGTGTTGCCGGGCTGAAACCCGTCCTATCCGCCGTTAATAATGGTATTGATGTGGCGTTGGCAACAAAGGAAGTGCTTGTTGCGGCCGGCCGGATTGTTACCGAATCGTGCGCGCAACATGGTGCAAAGCTTATTCCTGTTGACAGTGAACATAGCGCGATATTTCAATGTCTTGCCGCAAGACCAGGCGGAACGAAGGATGATGAGTCCATAAAAAAGATCATTCTTACAGCTTCGGGCGGCCCATTTACGGATCGTCCGGAAGTTAATCTGAACACAGTCACGGTAGAGGAGGCTTTGCGTCACCCCAATTGGGATATGGGCAGAAAAATAACCGTGGATTCCGCCACCCTGATGAACAAGGGATTGGAAATAATGGAAGCACACTGGCTGTTCAACATTCCAATGGAAAAGATCAATGTGATAGTTCATCCGGAAAGCATAGTGCATTCGATGGTGGAATTTATAGATGGAAGCATAATAGCGCAATTGGGTTTGCCTGACATGAGAATGGCGATTCAGTACGCGCTTACTTATCCCGAACGGGTTGATGGCGGGTTGCCGGCGCTTGATATTGCGCGTGTCGGCGCTTTGACGTTTCGTGAACCTGACGAAAAGCGGTTTCCATGTCTGTCTCTTGCCAGGACGGCGGCGTATCGAGGAGGCACCATGCCGGCGGTATTGAATGCCGCCAATGAAGTTGCGGTTCAACAATTTCTTGCCGGCATCATAACGTTTTCCGGCATATATAGGCTTGTTGAAAAGGTTATGGCTGAACACAATGTTGTTGATTGTCCGGATCTGGACGAGATTATAGAAGCCGATAGATGGGCCCGGCAGGCATGCGAGACAGCGTGAAGTCAAGGAGCCTGTTACATTCAATGGTAAAAGAAACAGAAAAGGGTTTTTAAAAAATGCAGGGAATTATACAAAACGTTTTTGACGCGCTGATCCTTATTGTCTTTTTCGGGTTCACAATATTTGTCCATGAATGCGGCCATTTTATTACAGCGTTACGCAATGGAATGGTTGTTGATGTGTTTTCTATCGGGTTTGGCCCCGCGATATGGAGCAGAAAAATAAAGGGAGTGGTATACAAGATATGCATAATTCCATTGGGTGGGTATGTTGTATTGCCGCAACTTGACCCGACCGGGATGGAGATGGTTCAGGGTGGGGATGGTGATAAGGAAAAAGAAACATCCGGGTCGAATCAGAATCGAAGAAACATGCTGCCGGAAGTGAGTTTCCCGCGGAAGGTGTTTGTTGCTGCGGCAGGCAGTTTCAGCAATGTTGTTTTTGGTGTTGTTCTTGCTTTAATAATTTATTTAAGCCCGAACGCTATAACAGGCGAAAACAGGCCGCTGATTGTTGATGTTGATGCGGAGTCCCCTGCTCTTCTTGCGGGTTTACGTACCGGCGATGAGATTCTTGCGGTTAACGGCAAGAAGGTTAATACATGGTATGATTATACCGTTGAATGTTTTCTGGGTGCGAACGAGTCGGAGCAAATCGAGCTTGCGGTCAAGACGGATGGTCGTCGCCGGGAATTAATATTGAACACCGTAAAGGACGATAATGGCGCAATAGATATTCCTGGTTTAAGGGAACAGTTGACATCATGCCGTTTCGGCTGGATCGTGCCTGGAAGCAGTGCTGAAAAAGCCGGGCTTAAAGCCGGAGATGAGGTCGTTGAATTCGATAATGTTCCTGTTGTGACATGGACTCAGTTCATTGGGCTTGTATCAGTTTGCAGGGATAAAGAAGCGTCTATAATCGTTCGTAGAGACGGCGATTATGAGACGTTTAAAGTGATTCCTGTCTATAGCTCTGAAACCGGTCGGGCGATGATAGGGGTTGGTCTGGCGGATCGGGCAGTTCCATGGATGCAGTACAAGAATCCGATGAAGCAGATAAAGTCAGATACAATTATGATAGTGCGTTTCCTCAAGGCGCTCGTGACTCCGCGTGAAAGCAGACGGGCAATGAAGGGGGTTGGCGGACCGGTGGCAATAGTTCTTACTTTATGGATATCCATAAAGAGCAGTTTATTTAACGCGGTAGGCTTCCTTCGTTTATTGAATATCAATCTGGCGATTATTAATTTGCTTCCAATCCCGCTTTTGGATGGCGGACATATTGTTTTTTGCGCATGGGAGCGAATTACGCGCCGCAAATTGAACCCCCGGATTGTCAACGGGCTTATCAAGGTTTTCGGGTCTTTATTGATAGGGCTTTTCATTATTATTACTATTAATGATATCATTAAACTCCCTCGTTTTCTGGGGTTGGGAAAAGCGAAAGCAGTGGCTGAACAAACTGAACAATTTGAGGACAAAGAAGAATAATAATGAATAAGGAAACATATTCCGGCCTGAAACGGAGACATACCAAACAGGTTCATATAGGTAATCTGCCTATTGGCGGTGATGCTCCTGTCAGTGTTCAGACAATGACTAAAACGGATACGCGTGATATTGCGGCAACTATCGCGCAGATCCACGAAATAGAATTGGCTGGTTGTGATATTGTGCGAGTTGCCGTCGCGGATGAAGCCGGGGCCAGAGCAATCTCTGACATAAAGAAAGAAGTTAAAATTCCCATTGTGGCTGATATTCATTTTGATCATGAACTTGCGCTGGCGGCTATTAATTCTGGTGTGGACGGATTAAGAATCAATCCGGGCAATATAGGAAAAGCTGAACATGTAAAAACCGTTGTAGAAGCGGCGCGTGAACGTTCGGTGCCCATAAGGATTGGTGTCAATAGCGGGTCGTTGGAAAAGGATATTGAGCGTAAATACGGTAAAGCTACTCCGGAAGCACTTGTAGAGAGTGCTATGAAACATGTGCGTATTCTGGAAGATTTGTCATATGGCAATATCAAAGTGTCAGTAAAGGCCTCAGACGTTTTCAGGACATTGGCAGCTTATCGCATGCTGGCTGATCGCATTGATTATCCTCTTCATCTGGGAGTTACGGAGGCTGGAACTTTTGTTGCCGGTACTGTCAGATCAGCGGTTGCCATGGGAATACTGTTGGCGGAAGGAATAGGTGATACGATAAGAGTTTCCCTGACTGATACGCCGCTGAAGGAAGTGCGAGTAGGCCAGGAGCTGTTGAGATGTCTGGGCTTACGTGGACCGGGAGCCAGCGTTATTTCGTGCCCAACCTGTGGGCGAATACAGGTAGATGTTGTTTCCATTGCCGCCGATGTGGAAAAGGAATTGGAGAAATATTACAGGGAAAATCCGGATATTATTCGTCCCATAGTTGCGGTTATGGGCTGTATGGTCAATGGACCGGGCGAGGCGCGTGAGGCGGATATCGCGCTGGCAGGCGGCAAGGGCAAGTTTGCTCTTTACGTTAAAGGTTCTTTTGTGGCTTCTGTTACCGAAGATTCTGCCGTAGAGGCGCTTCTTGAACAGGTGCGTCGTTTCTCAACACGTTGAAAGAGGGCATTTTGACCGTAGTTTTCTGTTGTTTGGGCTTGGTGTACTGCCGCAGATCGGCGAGAGTTGTTTCCGGCGGCAGAACGGCAAGACAGCGAGAAAACAGTTCTCTTGCATGATGCGCGTCAGCCAGTGCGCGGTGGAATGTTTTTGATTCAAATCCGAAGTATTCTGCGAGTTTTTCCATGCTGTAACTTCCTGCATCAGGAAACAGTGTGCGGGCCAGCTTTAGAGTGTTCAGAACATCGTCCCCTTTCAGGGGCTGGTCGAGGCCATTTCTTTTTGCTTCGGCTGAAAGCATTCTCAGATCGAATCGCGAATTATGCGCCAGAAGAACAGCACCTTCTGTAAACGCAATGAACTTGGGAAATATTTTTTTGAACGATGGTTCACGCGCCACCATTGCGTCCGTTATGCCGTGGATTCTGCGTGATGCTTCCGGTATTGGAATTTCAGGATTAATCAGCCATGAACGTGAGTCGAGAATCTTGCCGTTTCTGAATTTTACGACAGCAATTTCTATGACGCGTTCGGTTTTAGCGTCGAGTCCGGTTGTCTCAAGATCGAATGCCGCGAACGTTATGTCTTTTACAGGTTGAGCGTGAATAGTCCGAACAAGGACAAGAAAAATAATCGTGAATACGCGAAACAGCTCAGCAGGATTTTTGTGTCGAAACATTGTTTATGCCTCATTGCTCATAGAGTTGATTGTCTTTCATCCGCATGTATTGTTAATCCACGCGCGTGGCGAATTCAAGACATCTTGGATGGTCCTTGTTTCTGTTATTTGCGTAAAGTGTTAACCCGACTTTCGCAGATCTCGGCGATTTGAAGAAAGTTTAAGCCACGGATGGCGAGAACTCCCGGAAATTCGTCACAACCTACCGATTTTCGGGCCTTTTGATGCAGCATAATTTTCGCCTTGCATGATGATACGAATTATACCAGTATATTACTATCATAGTACCAAAAGACAATATTCGTAACATACTAAAGGTTTGGCAACATGAAGCGGCAGGGGAACATTACCGGAAAAAAAGAGGATCTGCTGGCAGCGGCACGTGAATTGTTTTTCCGGTTTGGCATCAGAAGAGTCAGCGTAGAGGAGATATGCCGAGAAGCCAAGGTAAGTAAAATGAGTTTCTACAGGTTCTTCAAGAATAAGAACGCGATAGTGATCAATATTCTGGAAGAAATTGTTGATAACATCATGGATACTTTTGACACCGTAATGAAAGAGAAAACAAAATTTACCGTCAAAATGGAAAAACTTATAGATATCAAAATAAAAATAATCGAGACATTCAGTACGGAGTTTTTTAAAGAGCTTCTGGATGATAAATCCGAAGCAGGTCAATTTCTTTTAAACAGCCGAAAAGAAATGGCCGAGCTGGCAAGAAAAGTTTACACTGACGCGCAAAAGCGCGGAGAGATACGGCGTGATATCAACATTGATCTGATATTGTATATGATAGAACATTTCCATTCCATTCTAAAAGACGACAAACTTCATGCCATGTACACGGATACACCGCAACTGGTGAGGGAATTAAGCAGGTTTTACCTGTATGGGATGGCGGGTAAATAACTGCCGGGGAGGAAATATGCGAAGGACGATGACACTCAATATCATCATGATGTTTATGGCGTTTGTTTTTATTCCGTCAACCGTGGTTTGGGCCGTAGAAAAGCGTCCGCTTGATCTTGAACAATGCATCAAAATAGGGCTCGAAAATAATCTTCAACTTCAAAATGAGAAAATGCGCAGGGACATGGCGGAAACCGAAATTGTTGCAGCAGGCAAGGTGTATGACACGCTCCTTTCGGTCGGCGGCACGCATTCGGATTCTAAAATCCCGGATGCGGGATCATTTTATTCAGGCGCAGGTACGGAAGTTACGGACGCTTCCGCTGAACTGAGCAGAGCTTTGCCGGGCGGGACAAGGCTTTCCCTGGAAATGCGTCAAACGAAATTGACAATGAATAACCCTGTTTTTGAAATACCGCCCTATTCAACGAGCGCGTCTTTCTCGATATCGCAATCATTGATGCGGAACGCGTTTGGCGCGACTGACCGCGCGTTGATGAGACGCGCGGAGCATGGCAGTGATATTGCAGAAAATGTTTATAAGCGGGAAGAGGAACTGCTGGCTTTGCGAATAGTCGAAGTATATTGGGATTTATATGCAGCACGCCGCGGTTATGAAGCGGGATCGGAATCAATCGGGTTGGCTCAGCAATTGTTGGAAGTGAACAGAAGAAGGGAGAAAGACGGTCTGCTTGACGCGACCGATGTTCTTGCTGCTGAAGCGGCATTGGCCGTACGCTCCGCGGACCTTCTTGAACTGAGTAATCGTGTCGATAACGCAAGCGACATGCTCACGCATGTGATTCAATTGCCCCGCGAGGAAGTTGACAATGTGACGTTTATATATCCCACTGAAAGTCAGTTGAGCGAAACGGGATCGGACGAATTGGCGCGAGGTGTTGATTTAAACAAAACGGCTTTTGAAAACAGAACTGATTTTATCGCTCTTCAGGCGCGGGTAATTCAGGCTGAAATCAATCTCGATATACAGAAAGACGCGTTGAGACCGGATTTAAAGTTGATCGGCACTATTGCCCGGGGACAATCCGACATTTCATTTAGAGACAGTCTGGCGGTTGAAGAATCTGAATGGGTTGTCGGCGCGCGGTTCGAAACTTCGTTCGGGAAGAGCATGGAAAGAAGCAACTGCAGAAAAGCGGAACTGGCGTTGAAAGAAGCTGAAAACAATCTGAATGATATTAAAGACGCAATCAGCCGGGAATGTTCAAGCGCGCAACGTTCCCTTGTCAATGCCGACAGTCGGGTGGAGGCAGTCAGGCGGGCAATGATCCTGCTGGAGAAGAGGCTGAGCGAAGAAGAAAAGAAATTTGAACAGGGCCGGTCTGACAGTCGCTGGATAATCCAGGCGCAGGATGAGCTTACTTTAGCACGCATGTCTTATCATACTGCCCTTGCGGAATATAAAAAGGCTTCTGAGAGATATCATGTTGCTCTGGGACTTGAACCTGGAGGGAGAGAATAATGAATATTTCAGAGTTCTCGGTTAGAAACAGTGTGTTTGGCAATATGCTCACCATAGCCGTTTTTGTGGGCGGCCTGTACGCGAGCATTGTAATGAGAAGAGAACTGTTTCCCGAGACGGACCTGGATATGGTGATTATTCAGACGGTTTATCAGAATGCCTCGCCGCAGGAAGTGGAAAATTACATTACCATTCCCATAGAGGACGAAATCAGGGGAATTGACGGAATAGATGAGCTCATTTCCATGTCGGTGGAAAACATTTCCACCATAACAGTAAAACTGGATCCAGACGTCAAGAACAGGGACCGTGTAATAAACGATATATCACGCAAGGCGGATCGCGTCAGAGATCTGCCGTCCGGCTCGGAACGGCCTGAAATAGAGGTAATAACAACGCGTGATGATGTTATACACGTGGCAGTAGGCGGAGATGTGCCGGAAACCCGGCTGCGGGAATATGCCGACAATCTGAAATCGCGTATTGAATCCGTACAAGGCGTTGGTTCGGTCTATAAGGTCGGCTGGCGCGATCCGGAAATATGGGTTGAAACTGATCCGAGAACACTTATTGAGCAAGAACTGTCCATTGCGCAAGTTGCCGACAGCATAAAGAAACAGAACGTCAATATGCCGGGCGGTAAGATGCTTAAAGATACAACAGATGTGATTCTTAGAACTATCGGTGAATTCACGTCCTTGCAGGACATTGAAGATGTGGTCGTAAGGTCCAATACGGATGGCCATCATCTTACTGTCCGGGATGTTGGTTCAGTTACCAATACGTTTGCTGAACGATCCGTTATAGTACGCGCGAACGGATCACGAGCGGTTATTCTGGATGTGGTTAAGAAACATAGCGCTGACACGATCAATGTGGCTGATGAAGTTAAAAAGCTTGTTGCTGGTGAAAGGGAAAAGATCAATGACGGCATAAAACTCAGCATCCTTGATTTCGAATCATTTGTTATCAAGCGCCGATTGGGTGTTCTTTTGAATAATGGCTTTTTAGGGTTGGCATTGGTCATGTGTCTTTTACCTATATTTTTGAATGTAAGACTCGCGTTCCTGACGGCGCTCGGTATCCCATTCGCGTTTTTCGTGGCGATCATAATCATGTCTCTGGTGGATGTTACAATTAACATGATAACAATGTTTGGAATCATTCTTGTTATCGGAATGCTTGTGGATGATGCGATAATAGTTACTGAAAACGTTTTCCGGCATATGGAAATGGGAAAATCCAGAAGCCAGGCGGCAATTGATGGAACAAAAGAAGTTATATGGCCGGTGACCGCCACGGTTCTGACTACCATAGTGGCGTTTGTGCCGTTGATATTCCTGCCCGGAATAATGGGGAAAGTATTGAAATGGGTTCCCATCGTTGTGGTGATAACGTTAAGCGCTTCATTGTTCGAAGCACTGGTCATATTGCCTTGTCATATTTCAGAGTTCGGCCGGTTCCATGTGAGTAAAAAACGTTCCAGACGTGAAAACATGTGGAAGAAGTTACACAATGTATACTCCCGCCTTTTGAAAAGAGTGCTCAATCACAGGGTGGCTTTCCTGTGTATTGTTGTGGTTACCCTCGTGTTGTCTATAGCGGGCGAGTATTGGCTCATGAAAGATAAGGTGGACCTTTTTCCTGCTGAACTTGTGGAAATTCTTACAGCCAGCGTGTCCGCGCCGGAAGGAACCACGATGAGCGTAACCGAAGAAAAGGTTAGCGAAGTGGAACGGAAAATAGATGAACATTTGGCTGATAATGAATTACTAAACGTGATAACGCATGTTGGACAAATAGTTGATATGCATGGAGAAGGGAGCAAGTCGGGCTCGCGGTATGCTACGATCTTTATTTACCTGACACCCGAACCGTCGCGGGACAGAACCGCAATGGAAATCGTCGCAGAACTGCGGAAAGAATGTTCAAGCATTGATGGACTTGAAAAAGTTTATTTTGAAGCAATCAAACCAGGTCCACCAGTGGGGAAAGAAGTTGATATTAAAATTGTCGGGAAAGACTATGTTGTTCTTGATCGTATTGCGGATGAAATGAAGGCGTTTTTGGAAAGTTACGATTATGTCACCGATGTTGAAGATGACCATGACGAAGGAAAAGAAGAGTTGCGGGTGATTGTTGATAGAACTGAAGCGGCCAGACTGGGCGTTAACGTCGAGACAGTGGCATATACCGTATATTCGGCCTTCGAAGGAGTGGAAGCTACTTCAATAAGGAACGCTGACGAGGAAACCAAAATACGTGTCAGACTGGTGGCGCCATACCATGATAAGGTGGAATATCTGCGAAATCTGAGAGTGCGCAATAATACGGGCCGTCTGATTGAATTGGATAAGGTTATAGAAATCAAAACAGACAGGTCAGTTACGGGTATCTCTCATTATAATGGAGAACGCAGTGTGAGCGTTACCGCAGGTATGGCTGGCGGATCAAAAAATAAAGGCGGAATGAAGAAAGTTAACAACGAAGTCTGGGCCAGGTTCAGCAATGTGTCCGAACGCTATCCTGGTTATCGGATTTTAAGAACCGGCGAATGGGAAGAATC
>JAQBFJ010000197.1:0-2802 GCA_032123435.1 Verrucomicrobiota bacterium | reverse complement strand
ATCCACCACATCCTGCCCGGCTCAGCCATTAAATGACCCGACGAACTGGAAAAACAAAATACATGAATCCGACCTGATCATACAGGCTACTCCCGTTGGAATGAAAGAAAATGACAAATCACCGCTCATGCCGGATTCGTTCCGAAAGGATCAAATGGCATTCGATCTCGTTTATATGTACCCGCAAACAGATTTCATGCGCTGTGCCGAAAAGGCTGGCGCGCGCGCCGTTAATGGGCTCGGAATGCTCCTGCATCAGGGCGCGTGCGCGTTAAACATCTGGACCGGTAAACAGCCGCCAATTAATATAATGCGGGAAGCACTTGAATCCAAGGTATACCGTGGGGTAGGAATACAACCATGATTAATGATTATTGCTCTTACAAATTTTGTCACACGTTCCTGTCGGCAATCGCGTTCTGGCTGGGCGCGTGCATAGGCAGTTTCCTCAATGTATGCATCTACCGAATACCACGTGAGATTTCAGTCGGCAAACCGGTCCGTTCATTCTGCCCGGCCTGCAAAACCAAAATCGCCTGGTACGACAACATTCCGCTGATCAGTTATTTTATTCTGCACGGTAAATGCCGGAAATGTAATGCCGCAATATCACCGCGCTACTTCATTGTTGAATTCCTTACCGCAGTTCTGTTCCTGCTGATTTCATTCCAGTATACCTTCCCGCCCCCCTGCCCGCTCGGACTCGTGCCGCTTAACTACCCCATACTCATACTCGTCTACTGGCTGGTTGCCGCAGGCCTGATATTAGGCACTTTTATTGACTTTGAACACCTCATAATACCCGATCGCATCACCATAGGCGGAATAATAACAGGCCTTGCGCTGAGCGCTGTGTTGCCGTCACTGCACAATGAAACAACTGTTCTCCGTTCACTTCTCAGCTCAAGCATCGGCGCTCTCGTCGGCTGGATGATCCTCTGGCTAATCGCCATAGTGGGCAAAATGATATTCAAAAAGGAAGCCATGGGATTCGGCGATGTTAAACTGCTTGCCGCCATCGGCGCTTTCTTCGGAACAAAGGCCGTGCTCTTTACCATCTTCGTATCATCACTCGCGGGATCTATAGTCGGCATAACACTGGTGGCAGTTAGCAAGACCCGCATGCAGAGCAGAATCCCGTATGGCCCATATATCGCGTTAGCGGCAATAATATGGATGCTATGGGGCCCACACATCTGGCAGATGTATATCAACTTACTTCTGCCGCCGTTACAGTAATATCCTAATGAAATTCAACAGAAAAACGATCATTCATTTTCTCATTCATTTTCTTCCGGCATTATGTCTCATATCAATTACCTGCATCATCACCGGAACCATGGCTTTCCTGAAAATTGAGGCACTCCATTCATGGCAGTATATGTCCGATATTTTCACGTTCGACCAGGCCATAGGCGAAACGCTGGTCGGCAATTTTGGAGTGGAATTCACATACGGCAACATGCTGGCGGAACACGGTTATTTATACCTGCTTCTGCTGGCGCCAATAAAAATGATTCTCGGAAAATTGAATCTCTATTTTCTTCTGGTTCTACCGCCAATAACGCACGCTGTAACCATTATGCTTCTCTACTACATGTACCGTTCAACACACACGCCGCGCTGGCTGATTCTGACAGCACTAACCGTATATCTTCTTCCTTACGGGTTAACAGAAGGGCTTTTTGAAAGAGTGTACGGCTTTCATCCGGATAATCTGGCAGGACCATGCGCGGTATTGCTCACAGCATGCCTGGCTCGAAGAGATAAATTGCTGGAATCTGAATCCGATCAGACGACCCAACATTCCTGGATATTCATGATCCCTCTGGCCGTCATGCTGTCACTGAAAGAAGAAACGGCTCTTATTGGTATCGTCTTCTTCTTTACGGCGTTCATCATAGGGCGGAAAAAGAACGATCTCCTCCTGCTCATCGGATGTGCGGCCTTTTTCATATTAGAAATTATGTTTATTCTAATGCTAAGAACACCTTTTATCGGGAAAAAGAACAGCCATTACATAGGCGACATTGTACCTGTCATCAAAGCCATGATAGATCAATGGGGAGATTCCCTTTTCCCGGCCGGAACCATTACTGCTTTCTGGATACCCATTGCTGTGTACATAACGATTTTTATCATTATTGTTCTCATGACCAAAGGAACCAGTCGATATATTGCCGCCTTAATATTTGCGGGCCTGACAAAGCTCGCGTTTGCTATCGGAGTCGGAGACTTCAGACTGCCATGGTGGCATTGTTTTTCAGGCATCTTGATGATTGCCGGCGCGATAAGCCTGCACTTGGTTCACGGATATAATAAGCATCCGCGAATACTGAAATATACGGCCCCAATTCTGGCAATAACAGCTCTGTTGTGGTTCTCATTCAGGGAAGTGCCCAGGATATCCGCAATCCATAAAGACACCTCTGCCGCCGCGGGCAGGTTAATAGATCTTGACGTGCGTTCTGCTTTACTGGAAATGAAAAGCAAAGTTAATCCGCGCACGGTAACAGCCATCCCGCAATACACGGCCATAGAATGGATTGACGGGTACAGGTTTTCCTTCTTCCCGAAAGGCGCGCTGAGTCAGCCGGTCGGCATAGCTGAATACGCTATTACAGAAATGAGCAATCCGACGCATCGCAATTCTTCCTCATACAAACCGCCTCAATCTACTTCTCCTGAAGATCACAAGGAAATACCGGGATATTCACAAATAGCCGCCAATCAACACTTTATTCTTTTCAAACGAAACGGACAGCCGTTCCCCAAAGATCAACGCGCTCTTTTTATCAAACA
>JAQBFJ010000196.1:0-12754 GCA_032123435.1 Verrucomicrobiota bacterium | reverse complement strand
GAACTTGCGCACATTTTTCCTCATCATCGCTGCTGCGCGGGCCGTCAGCAATGACAAGAAGTTTTTCAGGACGCGCTTTCGCTATTTCAGCGAAAACACGCGCCGTTAAGTCAGGTCTGTTAAAAACCAGAAAGACAACCGGTGTTTTCATTCTTCCGCCTTAGATACAATCAGTCTTAGTTAAAACAAGAATACCCTTACTGTATTCTATTCGTCCATGTTTATTCGCAAAAATAGTGGTTCTTTGTTCACTAGCCTGAATTCCCCGGGCTTTTTAAAAAACCCCTGCAAAACCAAGTTTTTCTAAAAACTGCTTGGCTACATTACCGCTTTCATCCATGTTGGCGGGGATGAAAAGATTTTGTCTAGTTTCAGCGTTTTGATCGTCTGCTCCATTTCATCAGGGATGGATGTCATTAAGGTGCGGTGGCCGATCCCATCAAAAAACAGCCTGCCAATACGGATGGTTTGAAGGCTCCGCAATATACGCACCACTTCCCGATGATCTCCCAATCCAATCCATTCGCGTCCCAATCTGGCGCTGATCCAGTAGGCTAAAAAGCACAGTCGAATATGATTCACCACTCGGTCAGGACGACGATGCCGGACCGGTCGCACTTCCAGGTAAGTTTTGAGTTCCCTAAAAGCGTCCTCCACCTCCAACAGTCCCTTGTAGTGGCTCAGAGTACTCTCTTTGCTGCACTCCGCAGGAGAAAGGTTTGTATGGAGCAAATACCAGCCATCGTGAGTTTGCTCATCTTGGATCACGCTGTTCTTGCGATCCCATTGGATTTGGCCTGACGGATTTATCTCATAGGAAAAGTATTTGTGCGCCTTGACCCGTTCCAAAGCGCGACCTACGGTGGATGCCAGTTTTTGCGCGTTGACGTTCTTACGTTTTTTTGCGGTCAGATCCCGCAGAATCTTCTCGCCCTTGGCGATTCTCGCCTCACGGCGTTCGCTGTCGCGTTGCGCCCTCCAGGCACCCCCGGCCAAGACGTAGCGTTTACCCGCATGATCGAGTTCAATGAGTTTGGGCTGGTCACCCAGTTCCATCTGAATGACTTCGTTGGCGGTTTCTTTGCATTCCGCAAGGAGCGACGCTAGCGTTGAATTCGAGAGGCGGGTCACATAGTGGAGGCCTGCATCGGCCATGGCCTTGAGATTGATTTCCCCGCTCATGCCGCCATCAAAAACGAAGGTGGCCTGAGTGATGCCAAAGCGCCTTTTAAGAAGTTTGAGAAGACCAAGCAGGGTTTTGTTGTCTGCACGGTTCCCCCTCAGAACGCTTAGGCTGATCGGCACACCCGTCTCATCGGTGACGACCGCCAGATTAATCTGTGGGCGATCTGAACGGTGGTCACGGCTGTGACCGTACCAAGCGAGGCCCTTGGGACCATGCCCTTCAAAATAGACGCTGGTAATGTCGTACAGGGCGATGCGGACTTTGTCCGGAAAAGCTTTACCATAGAGTTTTTGAACCAAGGGGGACCAGCGTCCTGTCAACTGATCCATGGCATCATAGAGATCATCTTCGTCGAAGGCCTCCTCAGCTGGAAGGTCGCATGCTTGAGCTAACGCCGTGCCTCTGGCCTGTTCTACCAGATCGAGCTTTGAGCAGGGAAAAAGAAGACGGGAAAAGATGAAGGCCTGAAGTCGCGAGGCTTGTGCTTTTGAGATGCCGGAGAAAAGATCTGAAAGCCCGAAACGAAACCATGTATTGCGCAACACGGCAAGGCCGCCAAAATCAAGGGCGTCCAGAAGACTGACACTTTCCACGGAAGCCAGAACTTCGCCTTTGAGTGAGCGGGTGATGATATCCTGGATGGCGGAGGGAAGTTGAGTGATGTTACAGACTGTGCGCGAACGGGGACCGTCGGGAGTGCGAAAAGACTCCCGCACCAGATAGGAAGAGTACACTTTCCGGCCTCGTTTCGAAGTTGTTCTTTGTACAAACATGGCTACACAATACGTAGCCATACCCAACTAATCAAGCATAATTAATGAATATTAATAATATATTACTTGCTACATTTATGCACAAAAAAGGCGTTTATATGGCATTCTCGAGAAAAGCAGGGGAATTCAGGTTAACGCGCCAAAGTCCTGTAAAATAGCAGATTCAAACGGCGTGAATATCCAATTCAAAAGAGCTGCAAACCGTATCACCTTTGAAAGCCAGGCCGGAAAAACCTACACCATGACGCTTGTCATGTGATAATAATGGTTCAGGATAATACCTGCAGCCCTGCCGGGCGGGCGTAGTTCTCTATGGAGACGAACCAGGGCCTGCCCCATTCCTGGCCTCAAAAATGCGCCAATTCACCGTAAACCAGGCTTATGCCCCGGGCGTTCCCACCCGTCCATTCCTCCTGCCGTCCGGAACAGATGAACACTGATTGCAACCTGTATTATCATTACCATAACAATCAGCCCGACTGTTACCGCTAATAAAATAGTTAAAAAAAACCATTTACAATGAACATTCCTTATTGCATGCTTTTTTTGCGGTTCATTCGGATTGGCCGTATCAGGGCTTCCGCTGGTGTCATGGTTGATGTCCCAGATTGGTTAGTTGTATACATGGCACACTAAAGGAAGCAAGATGGATATCTACGTTGGCAACCTTCCGTACGCTGCTACAGACAGCGATCTACAAGAACTATTCGAACAGCACGGCACCGTGACTTCAGCGCGTGTGATCGTTGACAAGATGTCAGGCCGTTCGAAAGGGTTTGGTTTTGTTGAAATGCCAGACAAAGGTGAAGCCGAAAAGGCTATCAATAGCACCAATGGTGTGGACCTTATGGGCCGTCCGTTGCGTGTTAACGAGTCTCAGCCACGGCCAAAGGATGATCGCCGGGGCGACCGCAGATAGTAAAACCTTCTCTATTGTGTAACTACATCCGTTTTTCCCTGAATAAGTCAACTTGTTCATGGGATACGTTCGGGTTGTATCTTTCTGCGGAAAGCGCATGGTGAGTTTTGCTTCTTCTACAGGGAGACACACATCATGATATTCGAGAAGAACCCTGAAAAGGTTACGAAAATACTGCAAAGCTCAGTGGTCGGGATAGCCGGCTGCGGCGGATTGGGTTCAAACGCCGCAGCCGCGCTTACCCGCGCCGGAATCGGAACTTTAATTCTAGCCGACTTCGATTCTGTTGAGCCGTCTAATCTTAACCGTCAGTATTTTTTCCAGCCTGATACAGGCAAAAGAAAAACCGACGCACTGGCCGCTCATCTAAAAGCCATCAATCCCGAAATTAAACTGAATCTGTTCCCTGATGAATTAACACCCGACAACGTTCCGGCCGTCTTCAAAAATGCCGACCTGCTCATTGAAGCTTTTGACAAATCCGAAAACAAGCTCTGGCTGATAGAAACATGGTGTTCCGCTTTTCCGGATAAGCCGCTGATAAGCGGCAATGGAGTCGCTGGCTATGGAAGAACAGAAGCCCTGAAAATAAGGAGAAATGGCAATCTGATTCTGTGCGGTGATGGAGAATCAGATACGACCATGGGATTATGTGCCGCGCGCGTAGCAATTGTAGCCAACATGCAGGCCAATGAAGCAATTGAAATATTGATGAACAGGGACAGGCAGATAAAGTAAGAAGATTTTACCACGAAGAACAAGCTGCTTCTCCGCCTGAAGCGAAGAAGCAGGATCCCGATCAAGTTAATCCTGTCAAAACACTCCCCTCTCCCATCCGGTAGACAGCTTATTACTTGTCTGCGCCGTTACGGGATGTTGTTTTAATAACACCATCTTCAACTTCAAGGCTTTCCAGATAGAGCTCACGCCCTCTTGTAATATCCACCTTGCCCGATCCGCATGATTGGCAACGAAATTCTCCTTTGGGCAAATCGCCGTCCCACCTGCAATCCATACAAGTGCCGCCAACAGCCCTAATCTGTATCTCAAGCTTCGACCCTTCCGCAACAGTGTCCTTGGTAAGCACCTCATAGGCCTGTTGAAGATAATCCGGCACAATTTGACGCAATTCACCTGCGACTACACGAGTTTTGATTAACTTCTGATTAGTCAAATTGTTCTTTCCCAATTCAGCTAGAACACCATCAAGCAGTACCTGGCATATGGAAAATTCATGCATTTCAGAGTTATTCCTGTTTCATTATTAGTATTTCAGCACATACAATTTCAATACTGTTTTTGACTTTACAGGCAAATCACGCGCTAAAACAAGATCTTAATCTTGATCCATTTTCGCACTGAATTTATCAGGAATACGTTGTCCGCCTTGCGAATATCATCGGGCATGATGACATGCTCTTCGATCATCCCGTTATTCAGCAGATGCTCTCTGAACACGCCCGGCAACAAACCGCATTGCACAGGCGGCGTCAACCGGCGGCCATCTTTTTCGACCACGATATTAGCCATTGTGCTTTCTGTAATCTGCCCTCGTTCATTCATAAGAATCACATCATCACAATCACCAGCAGTGGATTTAGCATGCTCATAAACAGATCTGTTGGTTGTTTTGTGATACAAGAAGAGATCCTGCGAATTTATCATAGAGCCAGCTAAACACACACGCCACGGCTCACTGGATTCGATATTAATCAGCGGCTGTTTTTCGATAGACACGCCCCCTTTCTCGTCAACCAGCAGTCTTATTTTGAAACGGCCTGTTAAATTGCTCGTTTCCTTCAACAGCCGTTTTCTGATCTTTTCAATATCAATATTAAAAGCAAAGTATTCCGCCGCTCCTTGAAGTCGCTTTAAATGCTCTTCAAGCAGAAAACAACCATTATCCCAGAGTAAAGATTCAAGAAGCTGGAAATCAGGCAAATCCGAAGTAAGAACACCCGCTTTTACACGACATTCTTCATATTCATCTTCCGCGCTGGAATCCCATACCACGCCGCCGCCCACACCGTATTCCGCCATCCTTTCAGATTTATCGAGATAAACAGTGCGAATCGCAACATTAAACAGCGCTTTACGGCCCGGCAGAACATACCCAACACAGCCTGTATATATTCCACGCAGATCACTTTCCAGCTCCTTGATTATCTCCATTGTACGCACTTTCGGCGCACCGGTAATTGAAGCGCATGGAAACAAAGCGCTCATGATATCCACAAAAGAAGCAGACGTATTACTCGTCACGGTTGATGTCATTTGTAGAACTGTGGGATACTGTTCAATATCAAACATGCTCGGAACATGAACACTTCCCTTGTCCGCAATACGACCCATGTCGTTGCGAACCATGTCGACAATCATCACGTTCTCAGCCCTGTTCTTCTCGGAAACACGCAAAGCCTCGGCCAGTTGACGGTCCTGCTCCAACGTCAATCCACGCTTTGATGTTCCTTTCATGGGAGATGATGTCAACACATCTTTATCCAGAGAAAAGAAAAGCTCCGGGGAAGCAGAGCATATCGCGAATGCTTCCGTTTCAATAAAAGCACAATATCCAGTCCTTTGAGTCCGGGCCAGCCGGCAGAAGAAACTCCATGGATCACCGTCAAAAGAAGCTCTCAATCGCAAAGTATAATTGACCTGATAAGTATCGCCGCTTTTCAGATAATGTTTAATTTGTTTAATAGCTTCTGTATATTTATCGGATGAAACTGAAACCTGCCATTCTCCGATAGTAAAATCAGATAATGCGCTTGGGGGAAGCTCTGTTTCCTCCACGTCACGAAACAATCCGAACCAGACGAGAGGAATTTTACTTCCGGAATGCGTTTTCAACGCCGCATCCAATCCCGAGGCCGCTTCGTAACATAGAAATCCGGCGGCATAGAGCCCTTCATTCTCTACCGCGTCCTGAACCGTCTGCAAGGCTGTACGCACATCTTCCGGCTTATAGGCGGTTATAACCGTCTCCGGCCCCTGGAACAGCTTCCATTTTCCGCGCAGATCCCCTGATCCCAGAACAACTTTGACAGGCTTGTTTCTCATTTCGAATAAATTTACCTAATTTTCCCTTAAAAAAACAGCATAGAAAGTTGCTCTATACCCCTTTTATATCCTAGAATCACCGCATATGAAAGATGTGCAAAATACTCATGACGACCGGAAAATGCCAATACAAAAGGTGGGGATAACCGATTTAAGATACCCTGTCGTAGTGCTTGATCATAAAAACAAATCTCAGCACACCATCGCCACCGCTAATATGTTCGTTGACCTTCCTCACAACTACAAGGGCACACACATGTCTCGTTTCGTGGAGATCTTGAACCATTATCATGGCAGAATCTCCGTTCAGGAAATTGAAAGTATTCTCAAAGCAATGACAGACCGGTTCGCATCACAAACCGCCCACCTTGAAATACGCTTCCCGTATTTTGTGCAAAAGTCCGCTCCTGTTTCAGGCGCGACATCATTAATGGATTACGAATGCGCCTTTCACGCCACACTGGATATCGGCAGTAAAACAGCACATTGCGATTTAGCCCTGGAAGTGAATGTTCCGGTTACAACCTTATGTCCATGCTCCAGAGAGATAAGCGATCATGGCGCGCATAACCAAAGGTCGATAATTACAATACGCGTCAAGAGCACGGAACTTGTATGGTTGGAGAACCTGATCGAGATCGCTGAGTCAGAGGCCAGCGCGCCGCTGTATACATTACTGAAACGGGAAGACGAGAAACACGTAACCGAACAGGCATACCGGAACCCCAGATTCGCCGAAGACATTGTCCGCGCTATCGCGCTTCAACTTAAAGCCGATACACGTATTTCATGGTATCAGATAGAAACAAAGAACATGGAAAGCATACACAATCATAATGCGTATGCTCAGGTAACAGGACCTTAGCCAATGAAAATAGTCATAGTTGGTCCTGGCTCTATAGGCTGTCTTTTTACGGTTTTTTTCATCAACGCTGGTCATGACGTTTACCTTCTGGATAAGAATCCGATCCGTGCCGAATCTATATCCCAAACAGGTATTCGTATTGATGACAAAAACGGATCGCGTGTGATTAAAGCAATCGTTACAGCCGACACAGGATCACTGCCTGCCGCTGATCTTCTCTATATATGCGTTAAATCATACGACACCTTATCCGCGATCCAAAAAGCCATCCCTTTAATAAAACCTGAAACGATCATCATCTCACTGCAAAACGGAGCAGGAAACGCCGAACAGATTATCGCGGAATCAGCCGCTGACAGCCGGGTAATGTGCGGCATTACCGCGCATGGCGTTACAATGCTGGAAGACGGCCATATTCGTCATGCCGGCTATGGTCCAACACATATCGCTCCATTCTCACCACAATATTTGGACCAGGCGGAACAAACTGCCGACATCATGACACAAGCCGGAATAGAGACGAGAATATCACATGACGCACAGAGCATGATATGGAGTAAACTGATCATAAACGCTTCAATAAATCCCTTGACTGCTATCGCCAACATCGCTAATGGTAGGCTTCTTTTGGACACGACTCTCAGATCAACCATGCATAACATCGCCCTTGAAGCAGATTCAGTGGCAAAAGCCAAAGGAATAAATCTTGTTTATGACGATGTAATCAAGGCAGTTGAAGATGTCTGCAAGAATACAAGTGACAACTTTTCGTCAATGCTCCAGGATATAAGACGAAAAAGAAGAACAGAAATAGATTCAATTACCGGTGTTATAGTCAGCGAAGGAAAAAAAGCCGGCGTTCCGACTCCGGCAAATGAAATATTGTTGAAACAAATTAAACAAATGAGCTAATATCGCATAAATAAACATCTAAACATCAGAGGGAGAGATAATCATGACAAACAAGGATCTCAAAGCCGCGTATAAGACAATAATGGACGACCATTTTCCCTCGAAAATGGAAATAACTTTCACGGACGACTCAAATCGCCAGACTCTTTTTTATGAAAAGGCTTCATGGCTCATTGACGGTGTCGAAAAAGGCCTGCGTTATGGAGAAAACCCGGGACAGGAAGCCTCGCTTTACAAGCTGGTAAACGGCAACCTGACACTCGGCAAAGTAACCTGCATTCAGCCGGGAAAGCATCTGGCATCCGATGTGGAACTTCTGCAATCCGGAAAGCATCCAGGAAAAACGAATATTACTGACGCTGACAACGCATTGAACATTCTCAGATATCTTACCGGAACACCATGTGCTGTAATCGTTAAACACAATAATCCATGCGGTGCTGCCAAAGGAGCCACGCTTGCAGAGGCTTACGATAAGGCCAACATGGCTGATCGAGTCGCCGCTTTTGGCGGCGCTATCGCGCTTAACCGCGAAGTAGACATGGAAACCGCCGAGCTGATTATGAAAAACTACGCTGAAGTCGTCGTAGCTCCCGAATTCGCGGAAGGTGTTATGGATCTTTTCGCCCAAAAGAAAAATCTTCGCGTAATGCGCATCGCCGATATGTCGCGCCTGCAGGAATATGACGGACAAATGTTCGTCGATTTCAAATCACTTATTGATGGCGGCATTGTGGCACAATGGTCATTCGTACCGAAGGCACGCAGAAAAGAAGACCTGGAACCGGCCGGAGCAAAATACAAGGACCAGGAATTCAAAATTAACAGACTGCCCACAGATCGCGAATACGACGATCTTATATTCGGCTGGCTGGTTGAAGCCGGCGTTACAAGCAATTCCGTTCTTTACGTCAAGGACGGCGCTACTGTCGGAATAGGTACAGGTGAACAGGACAGGGTCGGTGTGGCTGAAATTGCACGTGACAAGGCATACAGAAAACTGGCGGACAAAATATGCTGGTTGCGTCACAAAGTGCCATATAACACGCTGACCGATATGAATGAAATAACCGAAATTGACACGGATGTTGCCGCGCAAAAAGGCGGGCTAATCGGCAGCTGCATGATATCCGATGCATTTTTCCCGTTCAGAGACGGCGTGGAAGTAGGCATCAGAGAAGGAGTGTCAGCCGTAATTCAACCCGGTGGCTCGGACCGTGACTTTGAAAGCATTGAAGCATGTAATGAAGCCAACGTAGCCATGGTCTTCACCGGCCAACGCAGTTTCAAGCATTGATCCGGTTAATAGCAAAACAGCAATTCGCGGCATTTTTATAGAAAGAATGTTTTCGACGGGATAAAAAAG
The DNA here is from genome assembly GCA_032123435.1 of Verrucomicrobiota bacterium. Lineage (GTDB taxonomy): Bacteria > Verrucomicrobiota > Kiritimatiellia > UBA8416 > JAQBFJ01 > JAQBFJ01. The sequence goes on along the minus strand of JAQBFJ010000196.1, from coordinate 3,670 downwards.
AAAAGTATGACTATTCACAAGAACTGTTGTCCTGCCATATACCGGGAATAACACTGTCGCAGTTACAGCAATGTCCGCTCTGCATCAAGTTGCGCGTAACATGAAAACCGGTTCGCTTAATGAGCATGAATCCGCATTTATGACAATACGTGTTTTCGTTCTTGCCTAACCCCGTAACATTGCCGCCATACACATAACGGATACCGGCCCTTCTGCCTATTTCCGCGGCCCTTTCAATTCTGTCGGGCGGCGTTGATTTGACTTTATTGTCATACTTATACTGCGCATGGTAGGCGGTAACATGCCATGGCATATCAGGATCTACCGATGCCAGAAATTCAGCCATCCGGGTCAATTCATCATCGCTATCATTGAAACCGGGCACAATCAAAGTAATTACTTCCACCCACTTTTTCATTTTCCTTAAACCGCGTATCGTTTCAAGAACAGGCTTTAGCCGCCCGCCAAGCTGTCGATACCCTTCTTCTGTAAAACATTTCAAATCCACGTTCATTGCGTCAAGATACGGTGCCATGTACGCAATAACCTCTTTAGAAGCAAACCCATTGGAAACGTAGCAGGTAAAAAGATTTCTCTTTTTCGCCAGTTTAAATACTTCAAGAGCCCATTCAGAAGTAATTAAAGGCTCATTATATGTACTGGCAATTGCCGGTGCTTCATGTTGAATCGCGAGATTTACAATCTCTTCCGGCTGACATTTTCTGGGAGACACAAGCGCTTCAGGATCACGCAATGTCTGGGAACTGGTCCAGTTTTGACAAAACGGACAATGAAAATTGCATCCCAGCATCCCGAAACTTAACGCGTCACTGCCAGGCAGGAAATGGTAGAACGGTTTCTTTTCGATAGGATCACAGGCCAAGCCCGCCACATAACCCCATGGCGCTCGAAGCCTGCCTTTTTCATTCCAGCGCATGAAACACAGTCCATGTTTTCCATCGGAAATCCGGCAACGATGCGCGCAGGCATGACATTGGATCAAATACTTCTCTCTCTGATCTGCCGTCTTTTGATACAAATCGCCATCACGCGAAAGACTCAATAGTTTTTCCCCAAACTCATTATCCGGCATTTGGGAACCCTTTCCCTGTAAACGGTAACACTGTTCCGGAACCGCCGATCAATACTGATATAACAATCCAACCGATAAGAACCTTATACCCGGAACGTCTGCTTTGATTTATATTCTTGTCAAATTATCACCAATATTGCTAGTCTAATGTATTCATAAATAAGGAGGTCTACTATGCAAAGCAAATTTCTGCGCGTGTTGTTTATGGCAATCATGACCATGGGTCTTCTTCTAACGCCTGCCTGCGATCTCGATGACGAAAGTGACGATGACGATTACGTGATTATTGAAGGCAGTTGGACAATATCAGGACTCGGCGACTGCGTTATAGTGCAAAACGGTAACAGCATTACAATCCACACATCTTTTGAAACCTACACCGGTTCGCTGGATGAAAACAACATCTCCTTCTCCGCTAAAGTGGAAGACTGGTTGCATGTATACGATGGCGCTGTAAATGGAGATTCCATGGGCGGCGTTGTGGATTACGACAGCACGCATATTGACGCATCCAATAATGTCGGAACATGGTCAGCCGTAAAACAGTAGGACTGCCAGCGGAAAGTTCCTGATCAAGTTAATCCTGTCAAAAAAACCATACCCATATCGTCTGCCCGATAGAATCGAGGGTCACAAAACATTCTTTGTGTATGCGAAGTCCATATCCTTTGCCGCTTTAACTTCGTCCGGCCTGTTTACAGGGGTTGATATCGGCGCCGATTGAATCTTTTCAGGATGATCCTTCGCCAGTTTCGCGATCTGTATCATTGCGGAAATGAAAGCATCAAGTGTTTCACGGCTTTCCGTTTCAGTCGGTTCGATCATCATTGCCTCCTTAACGATCAATGGAAAATAAATCGTCGGAGGATGAAACCCCATATCTATAAGCGCCTTAGCTATATCAAGCGCGTGAACATGATGCGCAACCTGTTTTTCCGCGGACAACACGAATTCATGCATGCACGGAAGATCAAACGGCAGATCATAATATTCCTTTAAGGCGTTCATAATATAATTGGCGTTCAATACAGCGTTCTCGCTTACTTCCCGTAATCCATCGGCGCCAAGCAGTGTTATGTAAATATACGCCTTCAGACACACCAGGAAATTTCCATAGAATGGCGCGACAGGACCTATTGATAACGGGTGTTCATTATCCAAGGCGTAATGGTTACCATCTTTCTTCACTCGCGGGACCGGAAGAAACTCAGCGAGCTTGCTGTTAACACCAACCGGCCCTGCTCCCGGTCCACCACCGCCATGCGGTGTGGCGAATGTTTTGTGCAAATTTATATGCATAACATCCACTCCGGCATCACCAGGCCGGAATTTGCCCATGATAGCGTTTAGATTGGCGCCATCATAATAAACGAGCGCGTCATGTTTATGCGCGATATCAGCTATTTTTCCTATGTTACTATTGAATATTCCAAGTGTATTAGGATTGGTGAGCATAATCGCCGCGGTCTGATCGCTTATCATGGATTCCAGAACGGTCATATCCAGCATGCCTGTCGTTGTGTTTGTCGGAACAGGCCTTACGCCGTAACCGGCAATACCGGCGCTCGACGGGTTAGTTCCATGCGCTTCGTCAGGAATCAATACCTCGGTCTTCCTGTTTCCTTTATGTCGATGATACGCGGCAACAAGCATCATGCCGGTAAGTTCACCATGAGCGCCGGCAAGAGGCTGAAGAGTAAACGCTTCCATCCCGGCTATCTCGCACAACTGCCGCTCCAATTCATACAAAACACGCAAGGAGCCCTGTGAAACAATTTCTCCGCCGCGAACCCGCGGCAGGAAAGGATGCAAAGAGAACCCTTCCCAGCCGGCTATCTTCTCAAGGATCTTGGGATTATACTTCATGGTACAGGATCCAAGCGGATAGAAGCCTGTATCAACACCGAAATTCTTTTTCGACAAGCCGGTAAAATGCCTGACAACATCCAGTTCCGACAATTCACACAGCGCCAGTTCCGCTTGCCGTCGAAATTCGTCCGGAACAGCGACCTCACCGTCTACGGGCACATCAAGTCCAGGAAATGTTACTCCTGTTCTGCCCGGCACTGACTTATCAAAAATTATGGACATAAAACCGACTCCATCGTTTCGGCAAGGCAATCTATTTCATCTTTCGTTCTTTTTTCCGTAACAGTCACTAACAACATGTTTTGCATATCCGGATAAAACAGTCCCAGCGGCAAGCCTGGCGCCACACCATGCTCAAGCATTCCAGCTGTTAACGTGTTTGCATCCATTGGCAATTTTACAACAAATTCATTAAACACTTCATCCCGTCCGGCTATTTCAACTTTCGGCACAGCCTTTATACGATCCATGGCGTAACGGGTTTTTGTCCGACACAGGTTAGCCGCGTCTTTCAACCCGTTTCTACCCACAAGACTCAGATACAGATGCGCGCGCAAAGCGCAAAGTGCTTCATTTGTGCAGATGTTCGATGTTGCCTTCTCACGCCTGATATGCTGTTCCCGCGCCTGCAACGTGAGAACAAAAGCTTCACGTCCATCGCGATCAACAGTGCGTCCGACAACACGGCCCGGCATCTTTCGCACCAGT
>JAQBFJ010000195.1:0-8512 GCA_032123435.1 Verrucomicrobiota bacterium | reverse complement strand
GTTCAACGCTTCATCACCGAGATAGACGGAGACTGCATAGTGTTCTTCAATGTTGCCCATTACACTGACGTAGCCAATCTCATCAGTTCCGGGAAACTGCACCCCGAATATGGTTGTTTCCTCCATCCATTGCCATGGAGCGAGTTTCTTGATTTGGTCAGCCGCGGCATACAGACGCCGCCAGGAGTTGATGTCTGTTTCGCCTCCAGGTCTTTCGTCAATCAGTTCCTGATGCTCTATTTCAGGATCAAGGAGTACATTTTCTTCCTGAAGCAAAACTTGATTACCCATAGATTCCGGCCCGCAATATCCGCAAACTCCCGTACGTGGCGAATTCACCAGCGGGAGAAACATCTCTTCTTCATCGTCATTGCCTATACAATCATTGCAATACAGAGCGTTCAGATCCATTCCCCACCCAGTCGCCCGTATCTGCGTGGCAGGCTTGCCGCATTTTGCGCACATCAATTCCGGAGGCTCGTTTCGCGCGAGCAAAGTAACCTCCGGTTTCTTGACTTCTCGTTTGCGGATATCCACAACACGCAATTTCAAGTCGGTTGTGGATCCATAGTCGTATTCATGCTGGAACTTGGTCCCCTGGCGCAGGATATTGTATATCTTCTTGTTCATGTTTTTTTCCCGCGGCCCGAATAACATGTCCTCAGCCGGACAAACGGAGTAACATTGTTCATCGATCGTAAAACAACTCAAGTGTCCACAGCATTCAAGCCAGATGTCGCGAAGAAACGAATCCAAATCTGCCAACGTCATGGCCCCGGGAATCTCAACATGAAGCCAATACATCGGAAGATATTTTCCTTCAATTATCAGGTGAAACAGTGTTATGGACTGGCCGTCATTCTTTGTATTCTGTTCGATACACTTCTTGGTGTGTCGCGTCATCTGCCCCTTGCTTACAGTTTTCCTGCATATCATACATTGACCGACCGATTGCTGGTTTTTCTCAGGCATATTAAAGACTCCTATGGATAGCCGCATTGTCGAGACAATCAATGATTACTTTCAGGTATGTAAAGATTAGGCCACTGCCATCAGGTGTAACCTGATATGGATTCTCCGGCGACATCAGAGATTGCAGCAGAAATTCCAGTAAGGGCCGCTGATTAAAGCCTTCCATCCATGCGGAAACCATGTCAGGCCATTCAGACTCGGCTTTACCTTCCGCGTATTCATAAAGCTTCATCATCTTCGCTTCACTCTTGTCGATTTCCTGCGATTTAACCTTTGCGAGACCACCACCGACAGCCTTGCACATTGCATGCCAGATGATACTGGCAAGGTTCGCGAAAGCATCGGCATCATTGTCGTCATCAAACTCACCTCGCTCGCAGATCGCAGCCACATAGATTTGAATATATGGTTGCTCCTTACTCATGCGTTTCATAAACTTGCGCGTTTCGCTCTCCGACATATTATGCACTAAGTCAACGCTCTCCTGAATTTCTTCATGTGTTATGGGTTTCATAGCTTTTCCTCTGTGTCTTCCACCATTTCAAAAGAGTGAATCTAAATCTAATGTTTATTCTTAAAAACTTATATGTAAATAAATATAGAAACGCAAGGAAACAATGGGGTTTGTTTCTGAGGATTGTTTTGGGTCTAAAAAACGGAGCATGCCTGGCCCTATAGGCCGATATGCCGTAGCCTTGGTGAAAACGGAATGTGATGGGGTTGGGCCCGCCTGCAACGCTGTAGCACTGCGGACAGGTTGCGGAAAGCCATATATTTCAATGAGATAAGGTTTTCAAAGATAAAGCTTGTAAGCCTCCAACCGCAGTGTAACCTATGGCGATAATTGGTTTCGGTGTTTAATGAATGGATAGATTTAACTAAAAGGTAAGCTTTAAAACAGGAGGCAAACATGAATCTGATGGGAAAGAAAGAATATGAATTGTCTGTCGAAAAAACAAGAAGCAAGCGCATGAAATGGTGGAGTGAAGCACGTTTTGGAATGTTTGTTCATTGGGGGTTGTACGCGTTCATAGGACGTAATGAATGGGCGCATGCCATAGAAGCTATTCCGATGAAGGAATACGAGAAGATGATCAAGAAGTTCAAGCCCAAGCCGCGTCCCGCCCGCGAATGGGCTAAGCTGGCAAAGGCTGCCGGCATGAAATACATGGTGATGACAACAAAGCATCATGAGGGATTTTGTTTATGGGACAGCAAGCAGACGGATTTTAATTCCATGACCGCTTGTGGCCGTGATCTGGTGAAGGAATATGTTGAGGCATGTCGCGAATTTGTATTGAAAATAGGTTTCTATTATTCGCTCATGGATTGGCATCATCCGGATGGCGCTGTTTCGGCCTATGATCCAGCGGCTCGTGAACGTTTTCTTGATTTCACGCATGGATGCGTGCATGAATTAATGACTAATTATGGGAAAATAGATATTCTCTGGTATGATGTGGCCATGCCTTTTCAACATCATGAAGGATGGGATTCGCTTGCCATGAACCAGATGGTTCGGGAACTTCAACCACACATTCTGATAAACGATCGCGCGAAACTGGATGAGGATTTTTCCACGCCGGAAGGAGAAGTGAAGGCCGCCAAATCCGGCAGAGGCTGGGAAGCTTGCATGACATTCAACGACACATCATGGGGTTATATGCCTTCTGCTGCTCCGGACGCGCATACACCGCGGGCAATTCTTAAGATGTTAAACACCGCTTCCGCCGGATTAGGGAATCTGCTCCTGAATATTGGCCCGTCACCAAAAGGTGATGTACCGAAGGACGCGATCGTTCCGCTCACGAAAGTTGGTAAATGGCTTAAACTGAATGGCGAAGCCGTATACGGAAAACTGGATAGAAACGAGATTGGATGGGGCGCTACGACCGGCAATTTTTCACGGAAAGGCAGGAAGTTGTACTTCTGGTGCCGCAATTGGCCGGGTCGTGAGATTACTCTGGGTGGAGTTCAGACGAAGTTGAATTCAGTTAAATTCCTTGTTGGTGGGAAAAGGATCGCGTTCACGCAAAAAGGAAACCGTATTATTCTAAGGAACATGCCGGTGACAAGCCCGGACAAATTGATTGGATATACGGTCATTGTAATGGAGTTTGCCAAGCCGCCCGTGCATAAGAACTGGACGGAGACGCCCGCATTGACTATTGCCGACTGATGCTGTTGTCGGGCTTTAAAAAAGTGTTTCCAGGGCGGAGATAAATCTGGGCCAGTCAGAAGTGCGTTTTGCATGGGCTTCGGCAAGATCCTGTTGAGAGAAGTCGGTATTCAACGCTCTGATTATTGTTTCGGCAAGGTTGTCTGGGTTCTCCGGCTCCGCGATAAGGCCTGTTTTTCCGGGGATTATGTTGTCGGGCAGTGTTCCAACATTTGTGACTACAAGCGGCCGTTCCAGTTCTATGGCAAGATTGACTATTCCGCTTCCCGCCGCTTGCCGGTAAGGCATTACAATAAGATCACACTCGCGATAGAGCGGTTTGATTTCTTCGTTAGCGATATATCGGTCTAGTATCGTTACGTGATCTGTCAGTTGAAGACGGTTGATTTCAGATATAATTTCGGTTTTGCTGTCGAGCCAGAACTCGCCTGCTATTATAAGTTCAACAGGACATGTTTTCAGGATCGCCGGCAATGCGCGTACGAGATCCATAACACCCTTGTAGGGACGAACAAATCCGAAGAATAATATGCGCTTGGTGTTCGGATCCTTTCTGGGAGAAAGCGGCGGAGCGCTCTGTGATTCTGTTATAGCCGGTGATGTCAGGATTGGCAGAGGTGCTACTGCAACCCTCGCGTCCGGCACTAATTCCAGTAAGCGTTGTCGATCCTGATCATTGTCGGCCAGGAAAAGGTTTGTCCTGGAAAGCAGGAATCGGGTTAGTTTATATTTTAACGGACTGGCTTCATGGTCCATGGTGTTCAGGCACCAGAAGATAACAGGAACTTGTTGATTCAGACCTTTTAGCAGGAGCCAGAGATGCGGCATCCAGGCGATTGTCCACCATGCGGCGACGACGTGAGTTGTTTTACGTCTCAATTTTCTGCCAAGGATATAGAAGCTTAATGGATTAAGAAATTCAAGATCGCGTATTGCGTCGGGCACGGCCATTGTTTGACTGCTTGGATCCGGCTCGCTCTTGCCGGTGAACAACCATGCCGGATAGAGGCTTTTATAGGTATGCATTTCTGCCGGCATGTGTTTTTTGAGATTCTCGAAGAATAAGGTGGCATACTGTGATATGCCGCCTTTGTACGGGTATGTTGGGCCTATGAACGTAATATGCTTACTGGACTGGGTTCCATTCATTATTTTCGTTGATTCCTGATCAGTTAATATTTAAACTTTTGTATCGATAATAGCATGATATATCGCCTATTCTAGTCTTAATATTGTGTGGATATTGGCGTAATATGGGGGCAAGGAAGTGTTGGGAAGGTTATAAATGAAACTTATTATTCAGATACCGTGTCTCAATGAGGAGCATTTTATTGCCGATATGCTCAGGGATTTACCCAGGCGTATACAGGGGATAGATATAATAGAGACGTTAATTATTGATGATGGTTCTTCTGACAGAACCGTGGAAACGGCGCTTGAGAATGGTGTTAATCATGTTGTTTCATTGTCCACTAATCGCGGGTTGGCGCATGCCTTCAGAGTCGGCATGGAGGAATCGTTAAAGCTTGGTGCGGACATAATCGTAAACACTGATGGTGATGGTCAATATAAAGGCTCTGACATCAAGCGATTAGTTGAGCCGATTTTGAACAAGGAGGCGGATTTTGTAATAGGGGTGCGCGATGTGGCCACCATTCATCATTTTTCATTCCGGAAAAAGATGCTTCAGCTTCTGGGGAGCTGGATTGTTCGCAGGTTGTCGGGAACGGCTGTGCGCGACGTGACGAGCGGGTTCCGCGCGTTTTCACGTGATGCGGCTACTCGACTTGATCTTGTTACCGATTACACGCATACATTGGAAACAATCATCGCGCTTGGCAAGGAACGGGAGCCCATCGCGCAGGTAGCGATAGAAACCAATCATAAAGTCAGGGACTCGCGGCTTATGACGTCTATTTTTCAATATGTGACACAGTGTACGGCGGACATGGTTCGTATCTACATAAGATATGAGTCGCTCAAGACATTCGCGCGACTTGGTGTCTTTTCCATTTGCCTGGGTATGATTTCAGGGGCGTATTATCTGTTCGACAGGCTTGTTTACGATGGGCGCAGTTTCGTGGCGTTAGCGTTCTTCTCTCTCTTATTGATTTCAGGCCTGCTTTTCGTAATGCTGGGTTTTCTGGGTGATAGTATTGCCTGTAATCGTCGCATGTTAAGCAATATTACCCGGCATTTACGGCGTATGTGATCGGCAGAGGAGAGTTTTTTTAGACAAGATTACAGGATAAAATTGGAAGAGGCTATCTCCTGCAGATTTTTTTCCAATTGATCAACGCTTTTTGTCCAAGACCAGTTTTCCTGGACGTACAATGGTGATTTGCGCGTTATTTCATCAAGGAAATGTTGATCATCAAACAGTCCTTGCATTGTATTAGCGATTTCAATGGGATCGGTTGATTCGACCAGAAGTCCGTTTATGCCCGGCTTGATGGTCTCACGGACACCGCCTTCAGCGACGGCAACAGCAGGGGCGCCGCAGGCATTTGCTTCGAGCAGGGCCAATCCGAATGGTTCGAATTTAGCGGTATTGATCATTATCAGCGCACGGTTCATATAGTCTATTAACTCACGATCGGACACCATTATTTTCAGTTGAAAATCAACGCTGAGTGATCGTGCCAGTTTCTTGAGGTATCGCACATAGGATCCGGACGAAAGATTGCCGATCCAGACCAGTGGATATTTCTTTCCGTTAAGAAGAGAAACGCTTTTTATGGCCAGATCGATCCTCTTGTGAGGTTGTATTGATCCCACGCCCAGAATGAAGTTTTCACGGGGTGATCCTGTATTCCTGAATATATTGGTGTCAACGCCGAGGTAGCATACTTCAGGAGTTACCCCGTAGGCTTTATTGATCTTATTTTTGCTGTAATTTGAGTTTACCAGAACTTTGTTGAACGCTCTGGCGTTCAGTTGTTCTTCCTTCATTCGTTTTACCTTATGATAAATTGGTTTTACTGTCTTAGGGACAGGGTTGCGCGGGTCGTCACTCTTCAACCATGGATCGCATAGCCTTGGTTCGTAGAAGCGGCGATATGGTTCCTGTGAATATAGGACTGAAGGTATTTTTATGTATCTTGCTATTGGCGGAACGGCTTGGTATCGGCAGTTTGCGGAATAAAGAACGTCGAAATGGCTGTTATTTATCTGACTGGCGCATCTGCGTGAAATAGATTTAAGCGATATTACACTGCAGAAGCCTTTCTGGAAGAGATCCAGCAGTTTGGGCATATATTTGTGTATAATTGAAAAAGGCGGCGGATAGTTAATGACATGAACAGGCACGAGATCTTCAAGTGGCAGGTATGAGCGGACACTGCTGATTGGTGTCCAGCACTCTATTTCATGTCCGCGCGCAAGCAGTTCTTTTACCTGATTGTAAAGCGCCCGCTTGGCGCCGCCGCTTGGCAAATTATGCCATACTGCTATTTTCATGACGCGTTATTTTCCCCGTTAATGTTTGTTTTAACAATCTTAGGTTTGTTGCCGAATAATTTTCTGTAAAACGCTGTCCTGCTGAGTAGATCCGTGGTGCGCGAAAAAAGATTTCCACGGACAATCCCTTTCCATAGAAACGAAATTAAACGGCCTGCCATTATAAAAGGAATTACGGGAAAGTATAAAGTGCTTTTCAGGAAGTCGGCATAGACTATGGCCAGTACGCGTGGGTTCATGGTGCATGCTGTGGCGCGCACGAAACTTACGGGCAGAATCAGGCGCGCGATGTCTTTAGCCCAGTCTTTGTGAATATTATTCCGGATCAGCCATTTCATTATACGTACCTGAATATCATAGAAGATAGCGGGTGGGAGTCTGTTGCTTACTACACTGGCGGTATAGCTGGCATCATGGGCGCGATATTCGCACAGTATTTCGTCACACATGGCTATTGGATGCGACGCGGCAATCATAGCTGTCATTATCCGGTCTTCCGACTGGAATGGCAAATTTTCGACAAATCCACCGATAGCATGGATGGCTTCAGCGTGAACGATTACACTGGAAAAAATGTAATTTACCTGGACGAGTATAATCTGGAACAGAACTATTCTCGGATCGGGCGGGGGTGGATTACCTATAACATCTTCGCCGGGCATGAAGTCGGCGCCTTTTCCTTCTCTTATCACTGTTGCTCTTGAATAGGACAATCTTATTTCCGGGTGCGATTTCATGAATTCCACTTGCTTGGAAAGTTTGTCTGGATACCATAAATCATCGGCATCCAGAAAGGCCAGGAGTTCGCCTTTGGCCTTGCTTATTGCGAGGTTGCGCGAGGCCGCGACTCCACGGTTAATGCCTCCATCGTGTCGCAGTATTTTAATTCTGTCATTATGGCGGGCCCCTAATTCAGAAAGAATGTTCATGCTGTTGTCTGTTGAACCATCATCAACTATTAATATTTCATAGTCGCGATAAGTCTGGTTCAGGACGCTTTCTATTGTGGTGGCGATATATTTTTCGGCGTTAAACATGGGGATGATCACAGAAACAAGCGGGTTGGGCGGATATATTAAGACAGGCGACTGCTGGCGTGCTGATGGTGATGCATGGGGCTCGGTGAGGGTTTTGTAAATGCGGAACACTAAGGTTTCGAGAAGAAGAAAAACCCAATGAATTTCTGTCAGTATCTTACGATATAGAGAGAGTTTGCCGTAGTATTCTTCAGATACGCGTGTCCATTCCGGCAGGAAACGGTCATAACCTTCCTTTACGGTTTTTGATGTATCGTGGTACCTGTAATTGGCGAAAAGTTGAGGTATGTATTTAAAGCGATATCCGGCAGTTATCATTCTGAGCCAATACTCGTAATCCATTCCGAAATGCAGGTCATTGACGAGCGGGCCGAGCTCATCCAGTATCTTTCGGTGAAAGAAGGTGGCAGGTTGGCATGGCATGCACATTCTTCCGTTAAGGCGATATAACCTTGGATGGAACAGCAGGCGGAACGGAGGCGCAGGTTTTCCGGGCATAAGCCATAACAGCACTTTGTTTGCATCTACTACTTTGGCGTCGCCGGTTATTACAAATATATTACGTTCCGGATTAATGACGTCGGTTATTTTGCTGAATATGTCTGGTTCGTAATAGTCATCTGAATTAAGCCACGCGATAATTTCGCCTTTGGCCTCCTTGAGGCCTATGTTCAGCGCTTCCGTCTGGTTTGTACCCGGGGCGTCGATGAATTTTACGTGCTTGTATTGGGCGCATATTTCCTTTGTGTTGTCGGACGATCCGCCGTCAACTATGATATGTTCGAAGGCCTTATAATTCTGGGCCAGCACCGATTCTATATTATCGGCAATATATCGGCCTTGATTATAGCTTATAGTTACAACT
>JAQBFJ010000194.1:0-3720 GCA_032123435.1 Verrucomicrobiota bacterium | reverse complement strand
CTTACACCACCTCAATGACTTACCTCGGAACCCGATTTCGACGTGTCTCGACACGCCCTCATCCGGATCCCTTCTCCAAGCCCTTGATCTGTCGCAACCTACACACTCTCGTCACGAAACTTCATGAATAATGCACGCTAGTAAGTCCAAAAGAACACCTATCCCGCCTGAAATCAAGCAAAAAACATTCCCTCTCGCACACCTGTCATCCTGACCCTCCTAAAACAGATGAACATTTGCATGTTTCTCCTTCACAACCTGCCGATTTTCCAATAACTTATCAATAGTGAATTTTTGTATAGTACAGCTTTTCGCGCAACAACTATTCATATGAAACGATCCGAAATTAACTCGATCATGCGATCGGCAGAAAAATTCATCCTGGATTCCGGGTTTGCGCTTCCACCCTTCGCACACTGGACCCCAGACGAATGGAAAACCAAGGGATCAGAAATCAGCGAAATCGCGGACCATTGCCTGGGCTGGGACGTGACGGATTTCGGTTCCGGTCATTTTCTGCAATGCGGCCTGTTCCTCTTCACTATCCGTAACGGCCACCATGCCAATCCCGCCGCCAAAACCTATGCGGAAAAAATCATGGTGGTCGAGGAAAAACAGGTAACCCCAATGCATTTCCACTGGAAAAAAACCGAGGACATAATAAACCGAGGTGGCGGGAAACTTGCCATTCAACTTTACACGGCGACTCAAAACGAAGATCTTGACACCAGCGCGCCTGTCCGCGTCTCAATGGATGGCATCGTCCATAAACTGAAGGCAGGAACCACCGTGGAGCTGGCCAAGGGAGAAAGCATCACCTTGACGCCCCGCCTCTATCACACATTCCAGGGCGTGAAAGGCCGCGTTCTGGTCGGGGAAGTTTCTTCGGTGAATGACGACGCTTCCGACAACCGTTTCCATCGGCCGGCAGGACGATTTCCCGCCGTGGATGAGGATGAACCACCTCTACACTTGCTGGTCTCGGATTATCCGCGCTATTATCGCCAATCCTAACGGGAGACCTGATGAACTCTAAAAAACACCGAATGGGAATCACATCGGGCGGCAATTGGATTGTAGACCGAATCAAGATTCTCGATGCCCTGCCAGGCCGCGGCATGCTGGGCAATATTCTTTCGGAAGAGTGGAGCAGTGGCGGGGCTCCGGCCAATGTACTGGCCAATCTGGCCAAACTGAAAGCGCCCTTTCCTCTGGCCGGCGTTGGCACGGTTGGACGGGATCAAAACGGCCAATACCTCCGCGACCGGTTTACCCAACTCGGCATTGATGTGTCCCGCATTCTTACAACCCCTAATGCCGCCACTTCCTATACGGATGTGATGACGGATCAGAAAACCGGAGATCGCGCTTTTTTCCATTGTCGCGGCGCCAATGCCTTGTTCGCACCAAAACATGTTTCCATTCCCAAACTCACCTGCCGCATCTTTCATCTGGGTTACCTCCTGCTCCTGGATCGAATGGATCAACAGGATCGCACCTACGGAACGGTGGCCGCCAGATTCCTTGCTTCCCTTCAAAAACAGCAGATCAAAACCAGCGTGGATGTCGTTAGCGAGGAAAGCGACCGTTTCAGAACCCTGGTGCCCGCCGCTCTCCCGTACGTGGATTACCTGATCCTGAACGAGATTGAGACCGGCCGAACAGTTTCCCGTCCAGTCCGTAAACCAAATGGAACGCTTGATGCTTCCGCACTGGTGGCCGCCGTGGATGATTTGTATCGGCACGGGAACATGGAACTTGTGGTCGTTCATATGCCCGAAGGAGTCTATATCCGCGAACGAAACGGAAAACAATATTCGCGCGGCTCTCTGGTCCTGCCCAAAGGATTCATCAAGAGCGGCGTCGGGGCCGGCGACGCTTTCTGCGCCGGCATGCTCTATGGATTGCATGAAGGATGGAGTCATGCCGATTCCGCCCAGTTGGGCAATTGCTGTGCCGCCGCCAGCCTTTCGGAAAGTGGAGCCACGAACGGAATGAAGCCGTTGGCCAAAGTATTGGCACTGGGCCGCAAATTTCCAGAACGGAAATCGCCGGTGAAAATCCGGTAACAACGCACGGGTAACCTGATCATGACAGGAAAGACATTTGCAGGTTCTTAGTTGGGGATCATCCCGGGAAGATGACGTCGACAAATAACAACAAGAACTGGCACACGATTCCCATTAAAAGGAGAAATCAGCATGAAAATAGAAACCACAACATTCCTGGGCCGCAAGGCTTGGAAACTGGATAACGACGAAGTTTCACTGATTATGACCACGGGAGGCGGTCACATCGCCAGCCTGACGCTTCGCGATAAGCCCGGGTTAAATCCCCTCTGGGTCCCCACATGGAAAAGTATCGAGCCCTGGACATACAATCCCAAACAACACAAGAAAAAGTATGGCAACAAACTGCTGGCTTCCATTCTGGGCCATAATCTCTGCCTGGGCTGGTTTGGCGACCCATCAGATGAGGAAGTAAAACAGGGACAGGGCTGTCATGGCGAAGCACCCGTAGCACGATGGAAACTGATCCGGAAAACAACTTCCATGAACCGAGTGAGCCTCACTTGCGGTTGCCGCCTCCCGACAGCTCAAATGGAATTCGCACGGACCATTTCTGCGCAAAAAGAATCAAATATCCTTGATGTTACAGAGAAAATAAAAAACCTGTCCAAACGTGACTTGCCTTTCACTATGTGTGAACATGTCACAGTCGCTCCGCCGTTCCTTGCAAAAGATATCACCATCTTCGACATGCCCGCCACGAAATGTCATACATTCCCCGGAAAATTCGGGGATCCACAACGGCTGAAGCCCGACACATCGTTTGTGTGGCCACAGGGACCAGGAGTGAACCGTACCATCGTGGACATGCGTAGAATCGCCGCAAAGCACAAACAATCCGCCGATTTCTCCACTCAGTTAATGAATCCACGTCATGACGATGCCTGGTTCAGCGCCATCAACCCGAAACAGGGGTTATTGCTGGCCTATGTGTGGAAACGAACTGACTTCCCATGGCTCGGAAACTGGGAAGAGAACTTTGCACGAAAACAGGCGCCATGGAACAGTAAATCCCTGACGCGGGGCATGGAATTTTCCAACTCACCGTTCCCCATTGGCTTGCGGAAATCGGTTTCTCTGGGAAGATTCCAGGGACAGCCCGCCTATCGCTGGCTCCCGGCTGGCGAAACCGTGACGGTCCAATACAGCATCATCCTTTCTCCCGTTCCGGCCGATACGCAGGGCGTCCATCAAATCAAGCGAACACCACGCGGTTTTGCCATGGACTTGGTTCGATCCGCAGCGAAATAACTGCACGACTCTCGCCATGCTCTCTGCCTGCTGATAACAAATTATCTTCATGTATCCGAAATGAACACCCGCCAAAACATAGCTTGCAGGTAATTACAATATTTGCGTACCTTTTTTATGTCAATATCCAGAAATAATACTTTTAATTCTTGACGCCACCTTGTAATGAGTGACACTCAATTCATGAAGCTGATTGAAGAAGCAAAGAGTATTCTGCCTAACTGGGGACCCGTTGGCTGGATAACAATCCTGCTTGCTCTGGCAGTACTTTTCTTCTCGGGCATCTCCCTGTTCAGCAGACCGGATTACGAAATACTATATTCACCCTCACGTATACTCATGACCAACTCCGCCGATAAAGGAATACTGGCCTTCTACAACGTTGAAGTCGGCAATACCG
>JAQBFJ010000193.1:0-15659 GCA_032123435.1 Verrucomicrobiota bacterium | reverse complement strand
CTTCATAACTTTCTTCGTCTGCCTGCTTTTCTCACTTTTCTCCTCAAAACGCCTGATCGCACCGCTTACTGCTGCATAGTGCGTTCCCCCCAGACAATCACCTATCTCACGCAGCGTCATACCGCAATATTCCCGCGCTGCTAGGCGGGGGTGGTAAGAAAGATGTCACAATGGGGCCCGCAATTTTACCGGTCTACCACGCCCCATCTGCGTGAGAATGGCCAGTAAACAAGTAACGCCGGCCCAACCAAGTTGTCCTGCGGTATGTAACCCCAGTAACGGCTGTCCTTGCTTGACAACGTATTATCACCAAAAGCCACGTATTGTCCCGGGCCCAGCGACAGATGCTCATCCTGCGTCCTGATTAACGCCTCCTGATGAGGCGCAAGCCGGTAGCCAGTTGTTTCCGTTACACGCCTGATCGGGGCCGAATCCATTACAGGTTGGCCGTCTATAACTAGATACGGCGGTTGAATGCTGATTTCGTTGCCAGGCAAACCGCATAGCCGCTTAATGTAGTGCGTACCTTTCGGAACCTGCGGCTCTATAGGAATATCGTCGGTTCTGAAAACAACTATTTCGCCTATCGTTGGCTTGCGAAAATTCCAGCTCACTTTGTTCACGAAAATATGGTCGCCGGCCATTCTGATACCAGACCATAAAACATCGCCTTTTTTAACATGGGAACCGTCATTGCATGTCAATACATGACCTCTTGGCACTCTATGAATAACGTCTCCTATAAAACAGTAATCAGCGCCAGTAGTTCCATCTAACCCGACGGGATAACGTAAAACACCTGACACCTGTGCCTTTGTTTCGACATACCATTCCCCGGTAAAAAACCATTTCACAAGCTTAACAGGCATGTGATCACTCCAGCCGGATTCAGCCATATCCTCATATGTTATACCATAAAGTGTCGGTTGCATTGATCCCGTAGGAATCTTGAATGGCTGAAGAAAATATGTTCGGAACGCCATGGCTATGGCTACCGCTACGACCAGGACCTCCAGATTTTCCCTTAGTCCCGGGCATGAATATCGCGGCGTCAGTTCACTGACAACACTATAGAGCTTCTCACTGGTTTCTTGAATCAGAACAAGATCATCTGAGTTCATCACATCAACAAGCGCCTTTTCGGCATTGTTTAATTCCGCCATTTTCTTCTGATCCAGCAGGTCATCCATCAGGTTGCGAAGATGTCTTGCCTGACGCATGATTTCACGCGCGTTTTTCCTTATACGCCTTTTCTCAAAGTAATTCATATAATACGTACGCCCCCCACCCTCATCGCAGATTAAGTGCTTCTCAACACAGAAATGAATGCTTTTTGAGGAACATTCACTTTGCCAAATTGCTTCATTCGCGCTTTGCCAGCCTTTTGTTTCTCCTGAAGCTTTCGTTTCCTGGTCACATCGCCGCCATACAGTTTTGCGGTAACATCTTTTCTGTAGGCCTTGATTGTTTCCCGCGCCACTACGGTTTTACCTATCGCGGCTTGAACGGGAAGCGAAAACATGTGAGGAGGTATTGCCTCCTTCAATATCTTGCATATCTGTCTTCCACGCGCGGCAGCCTTGGAACGATGGACCATACTGGAAAAAGCGTCCACGATCTCGCTATTAAGGAGAACATCCAGTTTCACCATGTCACTGGCCTGATATCCCGAATATTCATAGTCCATTGAGGCGTATCCATGACTTATACTCTTGAGCGTGTCATAGAAATCAACAAGTATTTCCGTCAACGGCAGCATGCATGTCAGCATAACACGCTTGGTATCCAAAGATTCGGTTTTAATAACAGATCCTCTTTTGTCCATGAGCAGTCTTAAAATATCGCCAATGATTTCGTTTTGACAAATAATAAAAGCCCGTATTATCGGTTCTTCGATGTGATCAATTCCCATTGGATCAGGCATGTGAACAGGATTGTCAACATCCATTATGCCCCCGTCCTTGAGATGCACTTTGAATATAACTCCCGGATGAGTACTTATTATATCAATATCAAATTCCCGGCGTAACCGTTCCTGAACAATCTCCATGTGAAGCAATCCCAGGAACCCGCATCTGAATCCGAATCCCAATGCCACGGATGTCTCGTGATGAAACGTAAAAGCCGCGTCATTCAAGCTGAGTTTCTCTATGCCTTGCCGGAACTTGTCATAGTCAGAGGTTGTCACAGGGTACAGACCACAAAACACCATGGGATGAACAGCGTTAAAACCGGGAAGAGGTTCGACGGCTGGATTCTTGAGGAGAGTAATCGTATCACCTACCCACACATCCGCAGGTTTCCTTATTGTTCCGACAATATACCCCACTTCACCCGCATACAGTTTTGTTACTGCTTGAGATCCAGGAATGAAGATACCAACTTCCTTCAACTCTGTTTCAGCGGCTGAACGCAACATCTTTATTTTATCACCAGCAGTAAGTTCCCCCTCAATAACACGCACATATACCACAACGCCGCGATATGCGTCATAAACGGAATCAAACACAAGCGCGCGCGTTGCGTTCTGCGGATTCTTGACGGCGGGCGGAGGAATCTTGCGGATAATCGCCTCCAGAATGGCTTCAACCCCCTCCCCTGTCTTGGCGCTTACTAAAAGGTTGTCCTCCATGCTTATTGCCAGAATTTCCTCGATCTGGTGTGCCGTTCCTTTAGGGTCGGCATTGGGAAGGTCTATCTTATTAATAACAGGTATAATTTCAAGCCCATGCTGTAATGCAAGGTGTGTATTGGCCACTGTTTGGGCTTCTACGCCCTGAGCAGCGTCCACTATCAACAGCGCACCTTCGCAAGCCGCCATACTGCGAGACACCTCATAAGAGAAATCAACGTGGCCTGGAGTATCAATCAGATTAAGTTCGTATTGCTGGCCATCTTTGGCTGTATACGCCATCGTCACAGGATGTGATTTTATCGTTATTCCACGTTCTCTTTCGATATCCATGTCATCAAGCATCTGGTTCCTGAACCGCCGCTCATCAATCGTATGCGTTAACTGCAGCATACGATCAGCAAGTGTTGATTTGCCATGGTCAATATGTGCGATTATACAGAAGTTTCGGATCCGGGAAAGAGAGGGCATGATTCATAAGCTTTCTGCCGCATGAATGAAATCTCAGCTTTCATGTCTGCTGCGTTATAGAGCGAGGTCCCCGCCACAAAAGAGTTGGCCCCATGAGCGGCACATTTAATAATAGTGTTTCTGTCTATTCCACCATCTACCATAATGTCCAAATCTTTTTTCCCACAGGCATGAGCATAATCACGAATCATTTTGATCTTATTCAATTCTTCCGACATAAAGCCCTGTCCGCCATAGCCCGGATGCACAGTCATGCACAGCACTTCATCCACCTGTTTAAGTACCGGTTTGATCATTTCACCACTTGTTTCGGGATTAAGGGTTATCCCCGGTCTGACTCCAAGATCGCGAATACGATCCAGTGTTTCAGGAACATTACATTCTGCTTCGATATGAATAAACAACGAGTCAGCACCTGCATTTATAAAAACAGTAATATACTGGTCAGGATGCGACATCATAAGATGCACACTGAGCGGGATGTTAACGCATCGCCTTGCCATTTTAACAACATCAGGGCCCATACTGAGATTGGGCACAAAATGTCCGTCCATGATATCAATATGCAGAGCATCAGCACCTGATTCCTCAGCTTTGCGTGCCCCTGCTTCCAGGTTGCCGAAATCTGCTGCCAATAGTGAAGGTAGTATCTGAATTTTCATGAATGGTGATTATGGCAGATTAGTACCATACATTCCATAGAAAAAGACCTTGTGGACGAGCGGTTGGTACATGTGCGGTGCGTTTTCCTGAAGACAGGAGAGATTTGGCCACTGCCGGAGGAACGGATCCATCCCCTACCCTGATCAAGAATCCGACAATGCTACGCACCATTTTGTATAAAAACCCTTCCGCCTTTGCAATTATGATAATTTCTTTGCCACGTTTTATTACCCTGAGATCATAAAGAGCGCGGACCGGATTTTCAACTTCACGGCCCGGATTTGCCGAAAAGGCCGTAAAATCATGCCGACCAGCAATCAATCCGGCCGCTATTCGCATTGCTTCTACATCCAGCTTCTTCCTTACACGCACACGATAATTACGGAGAAATGGAGGCATCACATCGGAATTCCATATAAAATACCTGTACTCTTTAGCTGAAACACTGCGTCTTGCGTGAAAATCAGATGCAACATTCATCACCTTAAGAATCCTTATATCCGCCGGCAGAACCGCGTTTAATCCATTTTTAAAAGATGAAATAGAAAAGATTGCCTTTTTTAAATCGAAATGCGCAACTTGTTTTCTGGCATGTACCCCCTGATCAGTACGGCCACTGCCATGCACCTTTGTTTTCTCAGAAGTAATCTTTTTTATGGCTTTTTCCAGTAAATGCTGGACAGTAGTCACGTTCGGCTGCACCTGCCATCCGGCATAAGCAGTTCCGTCATAAGAAACATCAATCCTGAATCGGTTCATACTCTTCATTTTGCGCATCAAGATACCCCTGCAAAATCAACTGTGCCGCGAGTTTATCACGGACCTGTTTTCTTCTTTTACGACTCATGTCCGCGTCAAGCAGGACACGTTCAGCCGCCTGCGTGCTTAATCTTTCATCCCATACTCCAACTGGCACTCCGACCAGAGGCTTTAACAGTTCGACAAATTCCTCCACTTTTGTCACCATCATTCCCTTGGAACCATTCATATTGACAGGCATACCTATGATGATTTTCTCGACATCATTTTCTTTGCATAAGGATACTATTTCCCGCAATACGCGATCTTTGTCACCATTAACATCTATTACGCGTAACGGCATTGCTATGTACCCAGTCGGATCACTGAGCGCTATGCCCATCCTTTGTTCTCCGTAATCTATTCCCATCACACGCATAATGTTTATTCCAATCCCGGATACGCTCCGCCTCGAGGGCCCGGAGACGAGCAAAGAAAAGTTTTAGACAGGATAACAGGATTTACAGGGATAGAACAAGGGATTGGATCCGTTAAATATCAATAGACTGATAACTCTATTGATATTTAACAACCGCTTCTGATTCACTAAATGCAAACTTTCAGTATCTGCTTATTGAGATAACAATCTTCTCCTATCAGAAGCACTGTTCAGGAAATGTGGAAGAAAACTAATGTTTTATCCAGATTTCTTGAACCATCTTAATCTTAAATCTTGTTTATCCTGTTATCCTGTCAAAACTCCCTCTCCCTTTCCTACAAAACGTCCTTGTAACAGCCCTTCTTCGTTAAAAGCTGAACCATTGCCTTGACGTGCTCCGCCCTGTCCTTACGGCAGACCAGAGTCGCGTTTTCGGCCTGAACAACCACAATGTCATCAACGCCGACTAGCGCGGTCAGACGCTCATTGGAGACGACTATGTTCCCGGAGGAATCAATTGTCTCGGCCTTCCCTATCACGATATTTCCGTCCGGCCCGCTTTCGAACACCTTGGCAAGAGAGTTCCATGAGCCAATGTCAAACCAGCCGAAGGAACCCACCGCCATGGAAATATTGTCGGCCTTTTCCATGATCGCGTAATCTACCGAAATCTTTTCAAGTTTACCGTATTCCTCCT
This sequence comes from Verrucomicrobiota bacterium, assembly GCA_032123435.1. Lineage (GTDB taxonomy): Bacteria > Verrucomicrobiota > Kiritimatiellia > UBA8416 > JAQBFJ01 > JAQBFJ01. Next base: position 10,019 of record JAQBFJ010000193.1, on the reverse strand, counting down.
CGAGGGCCGCGCTGAAGCCCGGCTTGCGGTACTCGCCTGTCATGCGTTGGGCCATTTCATAGAGGCCCGGCTGATAGGCGCGAAGCGCCTGCTCAAAGGATTTTACCGACCAGATAAACATGCCCGAGTTCCAGAAATAGTTGCCTGTTGATATATACTGCTGTGCTGTCGGCTCATCGGGCTTCTCAACAAATTTCCTTGCCTTGCGTACCGTTACTCCGCCGTCGTCGCCAATGGCGTCCCCGGCTTCAATGTAGCCGAAAGCCGTGCTGGCAAATGTGGGCGTTATTCCTATGGTAAGGAGTTCATCCTTGGAGGCGGCAACGTCTATGCACCGGCTCAAAGTCTTCTGGAAAAGAGGGATATCTTTCATTATGTGATCGGCTGTCAATATGCAGAAAACGGCATTCTTGTCTTTCGCTTTGACAACGGCCGATCCCAGTGCGCATGCCGCGGCAGTATCTCTGCCAAAAGGCTCTCCTATAACATTTTCTCTTTTCAGTTGAGGCACGGCTTCACAGATCGGATCAACAAGATCCGTGCTGGTAATGATTATTACCTGGTCCGCGGGAATCAGGCCTTCCAGGCGTTCCACGGCCAGCGAGAGCATAGGTTTGCCGTCAATAAGCGAAAGTACCTGTTTGGGATGACTGGAAGTGCTCATCGGCCAGAATCGTTCTCCCTTACCACCCGCCATTATCACCGCATAATTATTTTTCATAACATTATTCTCCAACCTCTTTAACCATTAACGCACATTCAGGTCATATATTCGACTTAATCCGAATAGTGTCAGATCCGGATCAACCTTAATGGGCATATTCAACCCGGCAACAGCCAATTTCGCATATCCACCGGTGGCATATAGTCCGGCTCTTTTCAAGCCCGCGTTCTTCTGTAAATGTTTTATTATTTCCATGACCATACCGCGATAACCAATTCGCGCGCCTATTCGCATTGCTTCAACAGTGCTTCGGCCAATCCCTCCATATTGGCCTTCAACCCGTATGCGCGGCAACAGGTCAGTCTTATCAGCCATGTAATCCGTTAATAAAGGAAGACCAGGACAGATCACGCCGCCAAGGTACTCACCTTTTGCGGAAACAACATCAAAAGTCAATGCCGTCCCAAAATCCATGACAATCAATGGCGCCCCGTATTTATAAAAGGCGGCACATGCATTTGCCAGACGGTCACAGCCGATTGATGCAGGTTCAGGGTAAGACAGTTTAAAACCCAGTTTAAGTTTATGACTTACAACCAGCGGATTTTCGCCCAGCATCTTTCTCAATTGTCCCTTCCATACTGGTATTGCAAGCGGAACAACAGAACACAGGGCTGAACCATGAATATTCTTCTTCTGCACCAATCGTTTAATAGCACCAGCTATTTTCTCACGGCTATTGGATCCTGTATCCATACGGGAACGTCGCGAAATTCTTCCATCGCAAGCCAGTCCAATACATGTGCTTGTATTACCAACATCAACTACAACAATGTTTTTCACGTTATTTCTTCTTTGTTTTTTTCAATCAATTTGCCGGGAAACAATACATCTTCACTGGATTTCCAGTGATAAATCGGCCGCTGGCGCCGAATGCGTCAGGCATCCAAGCGATATGGCATTAATTCCCGTTCGTGCTATTTCCTCAACATTTCCCAAAGTAATACCGCCTGAAGCTTCCAACTTACTTCTACCGGCACATAAATTGACACAATGCTTCATTTGTTCAGGCGGCATATTGTCCAAAAGTATCCAATCGGGATTTGAACCAAGCGCATTTTCAAGCTCCGCCTCATTCTCGACTTCAACTTCGACAGGAATGCCGGGAAACCGTTTTTCAGCCATTTCCACGGCTGAAGCGAGATTGCACATTCCGTCATGTAAAATCCGACGATGATTATCCTTAATTAAAATTCTGTCATACAACCCCATTCTGTGGTTTTCTCCGCCACCGCAAAGCACGGCATATTTCTCAAAAACGCGCAAGGCTGGAGTGGTTTTCCGTGTGTCCAGGATTGTTACTCCGTACTGTTTCACTTTATCAACGAAGCTTCTCGTAAGGCTCGCAATCCCGGTCATTCTTTGCAAGAAATTAAGAGCTGTCCTTTCAGCCGCCAAAATACTCCGCGCGCATCCACTGATTGTTATTATTTCCTGCTCAGGTTCGATAACATTACCGTCCTCAACGCATGTTCTGCATGCGATTGCAGGATCAATCTGTCGGAACACTTCCATTGCAATACCAGCGCCCGACAACACATAGCGGCCCCGCGAGACAATGACAGCGTTCACTGTTTTATCTTCAGGCACCAGCGCGGAAGTAGTAACATCCCCTGCTCCCCCCAGGTCCTCCTGCAGGGCAAGCCGGATGATGTTCAACACAGTTTCATCATGTAATATATCAGGTAACTTCATTTCAGGTAATTTCCTGTTCTACATCCACGTTCAATCTTCTTTACTCATCAGGAAAACTGTTCAAGAAATCTTCCGCCACAGGCGGAGTGATAAAAATCTTTCTTTCTTACCACCCGGCTTGCCTCGGCGTAGCTTCCTTGCGAAGACGGGCGTCCCCGCCTCGAGGGCCCGGAGAATATCCTTCTCCGAGCTACGCAGGGCAAGCAAAGACCGAGGTTGCATCAAATCCAATATTGCTTCGCAATGCTTGATTTGATGCAACGTTGTTGTCAGGGAGCAAACTTCCGAGACAACCTCTTTTCCCATTGTCCCGGCGTAGCTCGCTATTGCGACCGAAGCCGGATCCCCTCCAACATGCAAAGTATTGATTTAATTGTGAAACACTCGTTTCTAAATTAAATCAACTCTCTTCTCCTTTTCTCCTCCGTGCCTCCGTGTACTCCGTGGTAAACATCTTTCCTTTTCCTTCTACTACACGACGATCCAACTGCACGGCATATAACACATTCCTTCAAACTGTTTATCACTTTCTACCGCAACAGGAAAACTATTATCCATGCGGTGATAATTAATCTTATGGTCGGTAGAATGCACTGAAAACGAGAACAGATATGTACCTGTGGCCATTGCCAGATTATCAATACAGAGCCGCACACTGCCATCGCCTTCAATCAGGGGGATTTCGATATTCTCAATCTGGGTGTTATTTCCGTAGATCAACCTCCCTTCCTTATCTGATATGGCGAATCCGAAAACTGGTTTTTCTATCGGACGGCATGCCTTATATGAAATTCTTATTTCCATTGACTTGCCCCATTCAAACTTATCGCATGCCTGGCCATTCGCATTAAAAAATTCGGCACCTGTTATTTTAACTTCACCAGTCCCCCATTCTCTTTGCAGACCTTCCGCATCTCTTTGGCGCGATATGGATTCATATCTTTCAACAACACCTTCCGGATCACCCAGGCCCACCACCCTGCCTGCGTCAAGAAGAAGAATGCGATCGCTTATCGACTGAATGGTTCTTAAATCGTGAGAAATGATGAGCATTGTTTTCCCTTTAGCCCTGAATTCTTCCATTTTAGCTATACATTTCCGTTGAAAACTAGCATCGCCGACAGCCAGCACTTCATCTATCAGAAGAATATCTGGATCAACTTCCACCGCAATTGCAAAGCCGAGTCTCACATACATGCCTGACGAATAGTGTTTTACGGGATGGTCTATGAATTCATGGATACCGGCAAAGTCCACTATGGCTTCGAAACGGTCTTCCATTTGCTTTCTGCGCAAGCCCATGACCGCTCCACACAGAAAAACATTCTCTCTTCCAGTCAGGTCCGGATGAAATCCAGCGCCCAATTCAAGCAATGAAGAAACCACGCCTGATGTTTGAATGGATCCTTCGGTCGCTGTTTTTGTTCCTGTAAGGAGAGCGAGAAGCGTGCTTTTTCCTGCGCCATTAGATCCGATTATCCCCAGTGTTTCACCTTTTCTGACACTGAAACTCACATCTTTCAATGCCCAGAATTCCTGTTCCTGTCCAGATCGCATTCCCGCAAGATCCAACATGGTCGATTTCAGACTGCGCTCCCCCATTGTTCGAAGTCTGAATCGTTTACTCACGTTCTCGACAACTATGGTATTATTGTCATTCATAATTACAACTCATCACCAAAACCTGCCTGGTATTTCTGGAACACTGCGATGCCAATCAAAAGAATCAGCCATGCTGACAAAAAAGAAATAACAAGGTAATTCAGTCCGGGATTGGGCGAAGAAAGAAGCAATATCCTGTAAGACGTCAGGATTCCGATCATAGGATTACAAAATGCGAGTAAATGCAGTTTTTCAGGGAGCTTGTCGAGAATGAACTCTACCGGGTAGATCACTGGCGACACGAAGAACCATGCCAGCATGAATATTGACATAATATGTTCAGTATCGCGGAAATAAACGTTGGAACAGGAAACAATGAGAGATACGCCCAGACACAACGCGAAATGAGTGATCATGATGACTGGCAGCCAATAGACTGCGCCAAATGAAACGCGGACAATTCCCAGATAAATAAGAAGCACAATAAATGACAAAAGGAAATTGATCATATTGGCTTTAACCATGGCAAGCGGCAATATGATACGGGGAAATGATGTTTTGGTTACAAGATTGGCATTACCTATGATCGCATACTGTGAATCACCGAGACACATGGCAAGAAACTGCCACGCAATGATACCTGTCACAAGCACGGGAAGTGGAACGGGCAGTTTCAGGAAACCCAGAAAAACGGAGTAGATGATTATAAGGAAAATCGGTCCCAGCAGAGTCCAGAAGAATCCCAAAACAGAATTCTTGTACCTGATTTTCAAATTTCTGACAATCAGGTTGTATAACAATTCCCTGCGTTGATATATGTCCTTAAGCAGAATAAACATTAGGGCTAACCGATACAGACAGGTTCACAGGGAAGGTTTTGCTACTTTGCCTTTACGGCCGCCAGCTTAGCTGGTTTTCTGAGCATTCCCCTGACAGCCTTGCCTGTCATTTTTACAACAATCTCTTCATTCATGCCGAGGCCTATAAGCCGCTTCTTTTGTGAAGCTTCCCGGCGCCTGCGCCCTGCACTGCCTTTTCTTGGCCTGGTTAAAGTCTTTTTTCGAAACGCTCTTCCTGTTCCCATGTGTCCCTCTTTATGTTCTATTCAAACAAATCGTACTTCAAGAATGGCGAGTATCATGGATCACCGATCAAGTATCAAGCATGAATTGCATCGATGTTACTTTTTAAGATGCATTATACCCATGGAATCAGTGATTTAGCTCGAATATCGGGTCGGGTGAAGAATTCTACACTAGCCCAAAATCAACACGCCTGTTTTCAAGATCCACTTTCAAAATAGACACTTTTACCATTTTACCTGGTTTGTAAAGTTCTTTCCCAACAGCAAGTGCGTTTTCTTTGCCCTTAAATTTAGCAAGTTTAGGCATTTTACCCGGAACGCTGTGTGCTTTACGGTTTATCTCTGAGATATGAATAAAGCCCTGCATCTGTATATCCGGTATTTCAATAACCATTCCGTTTCTCATGACCTTAATAACAATTCCGGGATATTCTTTCTTATTTCCCTGCAATAACTGTTCTTGAAGAAAACGCATTTTTTTCATTTCTACAAGGTTTCTTTCGGCAAGTTCTGCGTTTCGTTCTGTTTCCGTGGTACGAGATGCTATAATTTCCAATTCACTGTTTGTCAGCATCTTTTTCCGCTCTGATAGAATTGCCGCATGGAGCTGACGATGTACAATAAGGTCCGGGTAACGCCTGATTGGAGAAGTAAAATGTACGTAGAATTTCTTGGCTAAACCATAATGACCTCTTAGTTTTGATGAATAAACCGCTCGTTGCATGCTACGTAGAACAGCCACGCTGGCATGGTGTGCCAATGGATCATCTTTCAGTAGTGATTTTAGAAAAGAAGCAATGTTTGCCTGTTGACCAAGGTTTTTGGGGTAATAACCAAGTTCTCTGAGTTCCAAAGTCAGTTCTTCTATCTTATCGGCCGCCGGAGGCTCATGAAGCCTGGAAATAGTCTGTATGCCGGTTTTACCCAGTAAGGTCGCAACAGCCTCGTTAGCCGCCACCATATATTCTTCTATCAATTGATGAGAAGGATCGCTCTTAACCAGCTCAATACCTGTCACCGTATTATCAGGCCCCATGACCAGCTTGCATTCCGGAACATTGAGATCCAGCGCATGACACGCGATCCTGTTACGTCTAAGCCGTTGCGCCTGTTCATTGAGATCGGCAAGCAGTAAAGACACTTCTGTTCCGTCAGGACATTCCAGTAGATTCATTGCCTGCTTATATGTGAGTCTATGTCTGGATTTGATAATTGACTTGGCAAACTGCGATGAGACAACGTTACCGGCTTCGTTAATTGTCATTAACACAGAGAACGTTAATCTGTCTTCATCCGGCCTTAGACTGCAGATATTATTGGAAAGCTGCTGCGGCAGCATTGGAACAACCTTGTCGCACAAGTATACACTGTTACCGCGTTCCCGCGCCTCTTTGTCAAGAGCACTGTTGGCCTTGACAAAATGAGAAACATCCGCAATATGCACCCCTATCAAATAATTACCATCCTGCTTCCTTTCAAGCGAAAGTGCATCGTCAAAATCCCGCGCGCCGTCAGGATCTATGGTAATGACAAATGAGTTTCTTAGATCCAAACGCTCGCCCGGCTCATCCATGAACGAACACGCATCCTCAGCATCGCGCAATATTTCGTCAGGGAAATGGTCTTTTATGCCGTATTGCTTTATAATCAATATTGTATCAATTGAAGGATCCTTGCCGGTCCCAATGATTTCAACAATATCAGCACGCGGGTTTGATCTACGATCATCCCATGAAACAAATCGCGCAGCCACATAATCATCGACTTTGGCGCCATTGAAATTGACGATATCAAAGTTTCGCGCATATACAGGATTTACCGGAACGAGGCATAAACCGTTATTGGTTCTTTTCACAATTCCGACAATAACGTTACGGGAACGCTCAATGATGCGAATTACCTGGCCAACAGGTTGCTGTTTTACCCGTGAATTTCGACGCGCCAATGAGGAACTGGACTGGCGCCTGCCCCTTTTCTGGTCACGCTCTGAAATTGGAACTATTTCGACTATATCTCCATGCAACGCTGTACCTAGAACACGGCATGGAACAAAGAACTCGGTTCCTGTTGTTTCATCCAACACATAACCGTTACCGGATCTTGTAATGCAGGCCTTCCCCGCAATCAGTCGTCGGCTGGAGGAAGGCGATCTCGAAGCAGTCTTCTTTCTTTTTTTCTCTCTAGCCATTCCGTGCCTGTGATTGGGCCTCATTAACAACGACACGGCGACCCTTAAGTTCCTTTCCGTTAACTGCCCGGATACCTGAAGCTGCTTCGCCTTTATCGCTCATTTCGACAAAACCAAATCCCTTTGATTTTCCGTTCATTTTGTTTTCAATTATTCTAACAGAGGCGACCTTGCCATATTTCTCGAATTCTTTACGCAAGTCGTTTTCACTCATGTCATAAGACAGGTTTCCTACATAAATTTCTGTATTCCCGTTCGCGACTGCCTGTCTCGAACGACGCCCTTGATTTCTTTCGAAACGGGAACCTTGTCTATGATGAAGGCGTTTGCCTAGCAACACGCCGATAATAAACCATGCTAACACAATAGTAACGGGCACCATTATAACTGTATTCTCCGAAACCATGTACTTAACGATATCCATTGCGGGACCTCTCCTTTCATGCATACAGCGATATCACATCGCTGTGTTGTGCGTGGCAACAGGGTTGTTGCTACTTCTTTTCCAGGAAACCCTCCAGCTTCCTCATTCTAGTGGGATGTCTGAGTTTGCGCAGAGCTTTTGCCTCAATTTGACGAATGCGCTCACGCGTGACAGAGAACTGCTTGCCCACTTCCTCAAGCGTTCTTGAATATCCATCTGTAAGACCGAAACGGTAATCCAAAACAGCCTGCTCACGCGCAGTCAACGTATTAAGAACGTTCTTCAGTCTATCCTTGAGCATGCTGTAGGCCGTCATTTCAGATGGGTTTTCCGCTGATTTATCTTCAATAAAATCGCCGAAATGCGCGTCTTCTCCCTCACCCACCGGGCTTTGGAGCGAAATAGGATGTTGCGCCATTTTATAAACTGCGCGAACCCTTTCGACCGGTAAGTCCATTTCTTCTGCAGCTTCCTCAGGCGTTGGTTCTCTGCCAAGTTCCTGAACAAGCTTCTTCTGTACCCGAAGCAGTTTATTTATGGTTTCAATCATATGCACGGGAATGCGGATCGTTCTCGCCTGATCGGCAATGGCCCTTGTTGCTGCCTGTCTTATCCACCATGTAGCATACGTGCTAAACTTATAACCGCGTCTATACTCAAATTTTTCAACAGCTTTCATGAGGCCGGTATTGCCTTCCTGGATAAGATCAAGAAATGACAATCCCCTGTTCATGTATTTCTTTACAATACTGATAACAAGCCTGAGGTTTGCTTCTACCATTTCCGTGCGTGCCTGTTGTCCTTTACGCATAGATATCTTCAAATCATTCAGCTGTTGAATTATTTCGTCTTTGGGCATGCACATGACCTTCTCAACACATCGTATCAGCTTCTCATGTTCAGTTATTGCCAAATCGCGCTTCTTGCTTTTTCTTTGTTTCTCAAGAACGATAATGTCATTAACCGTGTTGCTGAACTCCTTCAGGTAAATCTCTGCATCAGATGCCATGGCCTCAACGACCTTCTGCTTGAAATGAAGCTTCTCGAACGATTGGACTACCTGCTGGCGTGTTCGCTCAAAAAGCTTTTCTTGTCGCGCGCGTTTGGCTCGTGAATTCCTGCGATGCGTAGCCTGTTCAAACTGTTTTAACAAACGATTATGAAGTCTTTCTGTCTCACGTTTTATTTTGGGCAGGATCGCAAAATAACTATTTCTATTGTCGACAAATTTATCCGTTACTACACGATCAAACCGTTCAGCACCCGATTCCAGCCTTTCCACCAGTTCCAGATACCGTTCTGAGGAAAATCCAAACCGATTAAAAATCGTTTTTACCGTAATTTCCGCTTCTTCAATACGCTTGCATATCTCCACCTCCTGCTCCCTTGTAAGAAGCGGCACCTGCCCCATTTGATGAAGATACATACGGATCGGATCATCAAAGAAATCTAATTTGGAAGACTTGCCTGCTCGAGCGGTTTTTTCACTTTGCTTCTTGTATTTATCAACAGACGAGGACTCAATTATTTCTATGTCCATTCCCCTCAGCAATACAAGATATGACTCAAGATCATCAGCCTTGATAACACTCTCAGGAATAATCTCATTGATATCATCAAACGTAAGGTATCCTTGATCTTCGGCAAGTTTTATCAGCTCTTTAAGCTTGTCGTTTCGTTCTTCACGTTCAGCTTGCCTGGCAAGAGTATCATCCGGCCGGTCCGCAGAATCACCATCGGCATCAATGTTGTCTTTCGAAAAAGATTTTCTTCCGCCGGAGATTCCCGTTTTTCCTCGTTTACCAACAGAAGCCTTGAGAGCAGTAAGCTTCTTTATCTTAATGCGGGACTTATTGCGCGCAACGGATTTCTTTTTTCCACGCCCTGGCTTTTTTATGGATTTTAACTTAATGCTACGCTTTACTTTCACTTTCGCACGAACTCGACTTGTGGCTGAAACCTTACGGACCTTCTGCTTCACCTTTTTCCTCACTGCCCCGGCTGAAGTTTTAGCGCCTTTGCGCTTCGCCTTTTTTGTTGCTCCGGAGGCAATTCTTGATTTTTGTTTGGATTTAGCCATGCGATACCATGTATTTTTATAGGTCAACCGAAAACAGGCACACCCTTCCCCAGTAACTGTAAAGCATCGCTTTTATATATGTATCCATTAAATAGCAAGCAAAAACCCATTATAAAATTTTGTAATTTCAGAAAACAACAATTACGACCGTAAAAACAGACAATGACAAGAGCCTAACGCACATTATTCATGAAGAATCTACTGCGAGGGTGTATCTTACAC
>JAQBFJ010000192.1:0-4355 GCA_032123435.1 Verrucomicrobiota bacterium | reverse complement strand
ATTTCCTTGCTGATTCTCATCTCAGGCAATATTCGGACTACTATGGCAGGGCATTCGGGGCTATTTCGAGCACATCTTTCAGCATAATCTGCTCGTTGATATGAAGAACGTGCGCTTCGGCTTCTATGGAGATCGGAGTGCTGTTATTTTTCCACTTAAAGAAAAATGGTACCATTATTTTTTCACCGGCCTTGACAGTAACAGACTGCGTCACCTCATTTGATTCCACGGCGTCTTTTTGTTTCACACGGAAAGTAACATTTCCTATTGCCGCCATTTGGATAGGTCCGGTAAATATAATGCGCCCGGTAACACCGGTCGAGCCGGCGAAAGAATATGCCGGATCAAAACCCATGCTCAACCACGGATCCGGCCAGCGCGTTGTCTCCGCGCACAGGATGGGGTTGCCAAATTTACGAAAGCGTGCCACGGCCTCTATCATGTGATCTTCATCATCATGCTGACTGGATATACTCTGCTTCACCCTTATTGCATCACGCGCCGGAATTGTAATTTTGTTAGTGTAAGCCGCGATTCCAAGCCCGTTTGTTGAAAGCACATTGAATGCCAGCATACCGTTTACAGGCTCGTTTCCGTTATTCCGCATCACGGCAACAACATCACGGGTTTCGTTTGAATCATGAATCAGTTCCATTGAAAAACCGGCCAGGTCTATCAAGGCAGGATTAACATATTCACTGCCGGTCCTGGTGATATCGCGCATAATTCCCGACAATTTGCTATTAAAACGTTGTAAGGATTTTTCCCGTGCTTTCTTCCCATCCTGTACCGCGTCATAAAGCGATCTGCGCATTTTGACCAACGAAGATGGAACATCATTTTTTAATCTCCAACACGCCTTTGCCACGCGCCGCAATGCGTTGTAAGCCTCATTTCGCCACGGGTTCGCGGGTGCTGGTTTCAATAGATCATAGTATCGCTGGCTTTCATCCATGTATGCGTTCAACCTGCACGATGTTTGCCGGGCAAGCAAAGCAATTGGGCGGTCAACCAGCCGTTCACGCTGACTCGCTGTTAACGGCACTGACATTTGAAGAACGGGTTCATCACCCGGCCTTTTGTTTTCTACGCGCAGTTCAACGCGCAATTCATTACCAAGCAGTTTAGCCGTAATTCCTGCCCGACACACGCCAGTTGTAAGAGCGAGAGCCACATCATCAGGTATTGGCAATTCCTGTCTGTTTATACCAAGCAATTCTCCTTCAACAACAAACGAGGTCCCTCCGGAAATCATCAAATCCAGACTGCCGGGTTTCTCATCATCATCTATGAGGCCAACTTCAACATTGAACGGACCTCCTCCCTGGAAGAACCGGGCGCGAATCTGGTGTATTCCCCTGCTCAACGCCAGATATCCCGTTTTATCAACTGAACCTTGATACCCGCCATTATCCACTATCAGGTTATTATCTATCCAAAGCCAGCTTCCGTCGTCACTGCGTGTGGCAAAAACATATGTTTCATTCTCCGGCACCTTAAGCCAGCCATCCCATTCAATAACGAAGTTCTCAGTCAACCCGTCCGTTGGTGACCCTTTCAATCCTAAACGAATTTCCGAATCAACACTTCTGCCGATAAGCTCACCATTGATAACATTTTCCGGCAACGCGCCACCGTTAACAATTTCCTTCAACCTGTATGCCGCAACATTAATTCCTTCCTGTTCACACGCCTGGTCGGCGTAAAGCATGCCTGCCCTGAACGGATCAATACTGCTGACATTGATTACGCCCAACCCCAGACCGACCTTGCTTTTTTCAGCGGGCACAGCGGTATAATCAATTAAACATCCAACAGCGGGTTCGGTTACACCACATTCAACGGCTCCTATCAACGGCGTAGGTTCAAGCCCAATCTTTTCGGAACGATAAATTTTGTCCATCCGCTCACCCGGCGGTAAATTCAAGATCACACGGTTTATTCTATCAGATTGAGTATCACCTATGGTATAATCAGCAACACCCAACTGCCATGCGCCATCCACCAGTTGAATTACAGGTTCTAATTCAGACATCCACGTCATATAGGCCTGCTTCAAGGCTTCAGCGGGGCCGAATATTTCGTTCAACAGTCGATCTGATTCCGGATAAATCATCGCCCCTTCAGGATCAATCCGGAACATTTCGTCCTGCCATATTCTGAATTTGCTGAACCGCATTGGATCATTCATAAAAAACTGTATCGCAAGCACATTCTTTCCACGACTGCCGCCCGGCCAGGACTGGTTCACGGAGTGATCGTGCAACCCTCCCCTCAGCCAGTCATGACCACCCCACGTATTAAGCACAAAGACAGTGAGCCGTTTTTTGTCAGGCTCATAAAGATGATCTGAAATTCCATCCGCGAAGCCCTCTGCATACCAGCCGGGCATACTGCACGTCTTTCCACAGGCTGCGAACTGAAAGACATGCCCCGTTTCATGCATAAGAATATAACGATTATGATACTCGTTGGCCGGATAGCAATAAGCGACATTATTGTAGTACATGGCCTCGCCGCCGCCATTGGGCCCTCGCTCGAAATCGTCAGCCATCATTACAGAGGCAGTCGCCTGGTAACTTGACCCGAACACCACGGGCACCCGTCTATTAAGGATATCGGGAGGTTCACCAACAAATTCCACATAATGGGGATAAGTCAGTTCCAACAGTTTGAGCTTATGTATCGCCTCGGCTTCCGGGTAATCCGTTCTTAACGCGAAATGCTTGCTGACATACCAGGTGAATCCATCCACGTTGGCAAGATCCGGCTCGCCAAAAGTCCGTGGAATCTGCTTGCCTATATTAACAACGTCTATGTTCTTTTCGGTGGAGGTATGACCTGACACGATTACTTCGGCTTTCATATCCGCTTGAGCTGGAATCGTGTTTACCTTTTCGCCGTTGCACACAGACAAAGCAAAACCCATAACCCAGAAGATACAAACCAGCAGGACACGCCTGATGTTCATTATATTTTCTCCTTATTAAACCCTTTTATAACGCGGATATTCTTAAGTCATTATAATTAATATACAATGGGCGCGAATACTTCGTAGCCGACAAGTTTGTCGCGGCCATTGAGAAAAGCCAGCTCCACCATGAAATCCATCTCCACAATTTCGCCACCCGCCCGTTCAATAAGTTTCGCCGAAGCGGCGGCGGTCCCACCGGTAGCCAGCAGATCATCTATCAGAACCACTTTATCACCCTTATCAAACGCGTCCTGAAGAATAGTAAGGGTGGCCGAACCATATTCCAGATCATATGATTCCTCGTACGCTTTGTATGGCAGTTTGCCTTTTTTACGTATTGGTATCAACCCTATACCAAGCCGATCACAAAGCGCGCCGGCAAAAAGGAATCCGCGCGCGTCTATTGCTGCCACCTTGTTTATACCCTTGCCGGCGTGACGATCGGCAAAGATATCTATTGCCATTTTAAAGAGAGCGGGATCGGACAATATCGGCGTAATGTCCTTGAATATTATTCCCGGTTTCGGGAAATCCGGCACATCACGTATCGCCGATTTTAATCGCTCAATATTCATCACAATCTTTATGCTAACACAATCAAGCTAATATATACTATTCGCCAAGCGCTGCCTGAGCGGCCGCAAGCCGGGCGATCGGAACACGGTACGGACTGCATGAAACATAATTCATCCCGATCCTGTGACAGAAGCCAACGGACTTCGGTTCGCCGCCATGTTCCCCGCAAATACCAATCTTCAGTTTCTTACGCGTCTTCCTGCCTTGCTTGACAGCAATTTCTATAAGCCGCCCGACGCCGACCTGATCAAGCACCTGGAACGGATCGTATTCATAAACACCGCGTTCGACATACTCGCCAAGAAATTTTCCTGCATCATCACGCGAGAAACCACAGCCCATCTGTGTAAGATCGTTTGTGCCGAACGAGAAAAATTCCGCCTCTTTCGCTATCTCATCCGCCGTAACAGCGGCCCGCGGAACTTCTATCATCGTTCCGATGAGCACGTTCAGTTTTTTCTTCTTCTCCTTTTCGACTTTGGCAATTGTCTCGATAATTATCTGTTTCTGGTTTTCCAGTTCCTTGACATTGCCGACCAGCGGCACCATGATCTCGGGCTTGGACCCCTTGACCGCAACCGCGGCCTCGCAAATAGCGCGCGTCTGCATCTCAGTGACCTCAGGATATGTCAGACCCAGTCTGCAACCGCGATGTCCCAACATCGGGTTGAACTCATGAAGCGATTCAACCAGCGCTTTAATGTCGCCGGCTTTTACTTTCATGATCTTTGCCATTTCCTTCTGGCCTGCGTCATCGTGCGGCAGAAACTCGTGCAATGGCGGATCAAGCAGGCGAACAGTACAT
>JAQBFJ010000191.1:0-4829 GCA_032123435.1 Verrucomicrobiota bacterium | reverse complement strand
CGAGCACATCTTTCAGCATAATCTGCTCGTTGATATGAAGAACGTGCGCTTCGGCTTCTATGGAGATCGGAGTGCTGTTATTTTTCCACTTAAAGAAAAACGGTACCATTATTTTTTCACCGGCCTTGACGGTAACAGACTGCGTCACCTCGTCTGATTCCACAGCACCTTTCTGCTTTACACGGAAAGTTACATTTCCTATCGCTGCCATCTGAAGGGGGCCGGTAAATACAACGCGCCCGGTAACACCGGTCGAGCCGGTGAAAGAATATGCCGGATCAAAGCCCATGCTCAGCCACGGATCCGGCCAGCGCGATGTTTCCGCGCGCAGGATCGGATTGCCAAATTTACGAAAACGCACCATAGCATTTATTCTTTGATCTTCATCACCATCCTGCCGGAGCAAATCCCGACCCGCCCTTATTTCGTCCCGCGCGGGCACCGTAATGTCGTTAGTATAACCGGCAACATTAACCCCGTTTGAAGAAACGATATTAAAAACCAGTACACCTTTAACCGGCTCGCTTCCGCTATTGCGCATTACGGCAACAACACTACTTGTTTCATTTGAATCATGCGTCAAATCCATCGTAAAACCGGCAAGATCTGCCAATGCAGGATTAGCATTTTCACTGCCGGTTCTGGTGATATCGCGCGTAATTCCATGCAACTTCCCGTTAAATCGCTGTAACGATCTTTCCTGAGCACTTATTTCCGCTTCTACCGCCTCATAAAGCGAACCACGCATCTTCACCAGTGAAGATGGAGCATCTTCTCCCAATCGCCAACTCGCCTTTACCACACGCTGCAGGGCATTGTAGGCTTCACTGCGCCACGGATTTGCCGGCGCCGGCTCCAACAGATCATAGTAACACTGGCTCTCATCCAGGTATGCGTTCAGCCTGCACGATGTCTGCCGGGCAAGCAGAGCAATCGGCCGGTCAACCAGACGTTCATGCTGACTGGCTGTTAACGGCACAGATATTTTAAGAACGGGCTCATTGCCTGGCCTTTTATTCTCCACGCGCAGTTCCACGCTCAATTCATTTGCAAGTAATCTGGCCGTGATCCCGGCCCGACACACGCCAGTTGTAAGAGCGAGAGCCACATCATCAGGCACCGGCAGTTCCTGCCTGCTTATGCCCAGCAATTCTCCCTCAGCGACAAATGAAGTTCCGCCAGAAATGAACAGATCCAGACTGCCTGGCTTCTCATCATCATCTATAAGACCCACCTCGACATTGAACGCGCCGCCTCCCTGGAAGAACCGGGCGCGAATCTGGTGTATTCCCCTACTCAACGCCAGATATCCCGTTTTATCAACTGAACCTTGATACCCGCCATTATCCACAATCAAGCTATCATCAATCCAAAGCCAGCTTCCGTCATCACTGCGTGTGGCAAAAACATATGTTTCATTCTCCGGCACCTTAAGCCAGCCATCCCATTCAATAACAAAGTTCTCAGTCAACCCCTCCGTCGGCGACCCTTTCAACCCCAAACGAATTTCGGAATCAACCCCTTTGCCGATAAGCTCACCATTGACAACATTTTCCGG
Organism: Verrucomicrobiota bacterium; assembly: GCA_032123435.1. Classification (GTDB taxonomy): domain Bacteria; phylum Verrucomicrobiota; class Kiritimatiellia; order UBA8416; family JAQBFJ01; genus JAQBFJ01. The sequence goes on along the minus strand of JAQBFJ010000191.1, from coordinate 3,271 downwards.
CAGCGCGCCACCGTTAACAATTTCCCCCAGCCTGTATGCCGCAACATTAATTCCTTCTTGTTCACACACCTCATCAACGTAAAGCATGCCTGCCTTGAATGGATCAATACTGCTGACATTGATTACCCCCAGTCCCAGACCGACTTTGCTTTGTTCGGCGGGCACAGCGGTATAATCGATCAGACATCCGACAACGGGTTCAGTCACACCACATTCAACGGCGCCTATCAGCGGCGTAGGCTCAAGGCCAATCTTTTCGGAACGATAAATTTTGTCGAGCGGTTCGCCCGGCGGCAGGTTCAAGACTACACGGTTTATTCTATCAGATTGCGTATCACCTATGGTAAAATCAGCAACGCCCAACTGCCACGCGCCATCAACCAGTTGAATTACGGGTTTTAATTCAGACATCCACGTCATATAACCCTGCTTTAAGGTTTCAGCAGGACCGAATATTTCCTTCAATAAACGATCTGATTCCGGATAAATCATTTCCCCTTCAGGATCAATCCGGAACATCTCATCCTGCCACATTCGAAATTTACTGAACCGCATTGGATCATTCATGAAAAATTGCACCGCAAGCACATTCTGTCCACGACTGCCGCCCGGCCAGGACTGGTTCGCGGCATGACTATGCAATCCTCCTCTCAACCAGTCATGACCACCCCACGTGTTAAGCACAAAGACAGTAAGCCGTTTCTTGTCAGGCTCATAAAGATGATTTGAAATTCCGTCCGCAAAGCCTTCTACATACCAGCCGGGCATACTATGCGTTTTACCGGCAGAGGTGAACTGGAACGCGTGCCCTGTTTCATGCAGGAGGATATAGCGATTATGATACTCGTTGGCCGGATAACAGTACGCGACATTATTATAATACATGGCCTCGCCGCCGCCGTTGGGTCCTCGTTCGAAATTGTCAGCCATCATTACCGATGTAATTGCCTGGTAACTTGACCCAAACACCACGGCCACCCGTTTGTTAAGAATATCGGGAGGCTCACCCACAAATTCCACATAATGGGGATAAGCGAGTTCCAGTAGTTTGAGCTTATGTATCGCCTCGGCTTCCGGATAATCCGTTCTTAACGCGAAATGCTTGCTGACATACCACGTAAATCCATCCACATTGGCAAGACGCGGTTCGCCGAAAGTTCGAGGGATCTGTTTTCCTATATTAACGACATCTATGTTTATTTCAGTAGACGTACGACCGGACACGATTACTTCGGCTTTCATGTCCGCCTGAGCAGGGATCCTTTGAATGTCTTCAGCCGCACACAAATGACATGTAAAAACAATAGCCGAAAAAAGAGCCATCAACAACATGCGTTGGACATTTATCATGTTCTCTCCTTACCGATACCCCTTGATAACGAGGGTGCTTTTAAGGCATCATAATCAATATATAATAGGAGCGAACACCTCGTAGCCGACAAGTTTGTCGCGGCCATTGAGAAAAGCCAGCTCCACCATGAAATCCATCTCAACAATTTCGCCGCCAGCCCGCTCAATAAGTTTGACCGACGCGCCGGCGGTTCCGCCGGTAGCCAGAAGATCATCTATCAGAACCACTTTATCGCCCTTATCAAACGCGTCCTGATGAATAGTAAGCGTGGCCGAACCATATTCCAGATCATATGATTCCTCGTACGTTTTGTACGGCAGTTTCCCTTTTTTACGTATTGGTATCAACCCTATACCAAGTCGGTCACAAAGCGCGCCGGCAAACAGAAATCCACGCGCGTCTATTGCCGCAATTTTGTTTATACCTTTACCAGCGTGACGATCGGCAAAAATATCTATTGTCATTCGGAAAAGATCGGGATCAGCCAGAATCGGCGTAATGTCCTTGAATATTATTCCCGGTTTCGGGAAATCCGGCACATCACGTATCGCCGATTTTAACCGTTCAATATTCATCACAATCTTTATGTTAACACAATCAAACTAATATACTATTCACCAAGCGCTGCCTGAGCGGCCGCAAGCCGGGCGATCGGAACACGGTACGGACTGCATGAAACATAATTCATCCCGATTCTGTGACAGAAGCCAACGGACTTCGGTTCGCCGCCATGTTCTCCGCAAATACCAATCTTCAGCTTTTTACGCGTCTTCCTGCCTTGCTTGACAGCAATTTCTATAAGTCGCCCGACACCGACCTGATCAAGCACCTGGAATGGATCGTATTCATAAACCCGCGTTCGACATACTCACCAAGAAATTTTCCTGCATCGTCACGCGAGAAACCACAGCCCATCTGCGTGAGATCGTTTGTGCCGAACGAGAAAAACTCGGCTTCCTTCGCTATCTCATCCGCCGTAACAGCAGCCCGCGGAACTTCTATCATCGTGCCGATAATAATGCCCAGCTTTTTCTTTCTTTCTTTTTCGACTTTCGCGATTGTTTTGACAATGATTCCCTTCTGGTTTTCCAGTTCCCTGACATTGCCGACCAACGGCACCATGATCTCGGGCTTGGACCCCTTGACCGATGCCGCGGCCTCGCAAATCGCTCGCGTCTGCATCTCTGTGACCTCCGGATACGTCAGGCCCAGCCGACAACCACGATGTCCCAGCATCGGGTTGAATTCATGAAGCGATTCAACCAGCACTTTAATGTCGCTCGCTTTTACTTTCATGATCTTCGCCATTTCCTTCTGGCCTGCGTCATCGTGCGGGAGAAACTCGTGCAATGGCGGATCAAGCAGGCGAACAGTACATGGCCGCCCTTTAAGTGCCTTGAATATTCCTTGAAAGTCCTTTCTTTGCAGGGGCAACAGTTCTTTAAGCGCACGATTATATTGCACAAGCGGTGCTTTCAGCTGTTTTTCAAGATTGGCCTTGTCGGCACCTTCAGCGATTTCCAGCTGTTTACGCAGTTTTTTTACGGTCTCAGCCACCAGGATGAGTCTGCGGAACGAAATAATACGGTCGCCCTCAAAGAACATGTGCTCCGTGCGGCAAAGACCGATACCCTCGGCGCCAAACTTAACGGCGACCTCCGTATCGTGCGGCGTGTCGGCATTCGTCCTTACATTGAGTGTGCGATACTTGTCCGCAAGCTTCATGATGTCACCAAACGGACCCGTGAGTTGCGGTTCAATTGTTTCGACCTGTCCTTTGTACAACGCGCCGATTGAACCGTTAAGCGATATCCAGTCACCTTCCTTGACAACAACTCCGTTGCTCGTAAACTTCTTGCCCTTGTAATCCATTACGATATCGCCAGCACCTGCTACACAGCAGGTACCCATGCCACGTGC
>JAQBFJ010000190.1:0-4388 GCA_032123435.1 Verrucomicrobiota bacterium | reverse complement strand
CGGAGATTCGGAGCCGCCTTCGGCTTCCGAACTACGGCGGGCTAAAGGAGAAAGAAGGAGAAGAGAGTTGATTTAATTCGGGACTGACGTCCGAAATTAAATCAACAACCTGCAAGGGAAGGTCTCGGAGGTTTACTCCCTGACAACAACGTTGCATCAAATCAGGTATTGCGAAGCAATACAGGATTTGATGTAACCTCGGTCTCTTGTATTCTCCGCGTCCTCGGGAACTCGAGCGCGGGAGCGCGGGTGGTAAGAGAAGTAAGCTACGCCGTGGCAGGCCCGGCTTCGGTCGCAATAGCGTGCTACGCCGTGGCAGGCCCGGCTTCGGTCGCAATAGCGTGCTACGCCGGGATATGGATCCGGCTTCGTTCGCAATAGCGAGCTACGCCGGGACAAGGGAAAAGAGGGAGTTTTAGACAGGATAACCCTCAGGTCCGGAGAACCCTCCGGGTTCGATGACAGGATTAACTTGATGGGAAACAGGATCCGTAAAATATAAATAGAATTATCAGTCTATTGATATTTTACGGATACAATCCCTTTTCAAATCCTGTCTTATCCTGTAATCCTGTCTGAAAGCGGTTGGTTGTCTGCCGGCTCTTCGATCAGAATGGTTCTGGCTGGTGCTCCGTCAATGCCGACAATTCTTAACGGTAAACAGATCATCTGGTAAACGCCTGGTTTAATACCGTTCAGATTGAGGCCTTCAAGGACTATGATGCCGGCAGACAGCAATTCGCGATGCGTCGGCACGCCCTGCTTGAAAGGAGCTACGGATAAATAGTCTATTCCGACGAGACGGAAACCGCGGTCCACCAGCCAGCGTGCTCCTTCCTCCGGAATGGCGACGAACTCATTGTGGAACACCGAAGGTTGATCTTCCCAGAGTTGTGAGTTGCGGGTATGGAACAGGATCCGGTCATATCCACGCGGGATAGACAGCGATTCCAGAACGGATACCGTCAAGGAATCGACATTCAATGCTTCAACGACGAGTGCTTGTCCCACCAATATATCAAGATCAAGGGTATCAACGGTACTGCCGTTCAGGATGAAATGAGCCGGCGCGTCCACGTGAGTTCCGGTATGCGCGCCGAACGACAGTGAACTTACAGTGGCGTGGTCGCCTTTGGCGATGTGAGAAGATTGTTTGATCTTTACACCTGAATCTCCCGGCCAGACTGCGAGTGATTCAGAAATGGGCAATGAGATGTCATGTATTACGCGTTTGTTCATAATGAGTGTTTCCGTTATTTTGTTTTGTTGTAGTCGGTTTATTTAAGTAACTATTTTAACACAGAAGATTGGCATTGTCCTTAGAAAAATCAGATCTCTTCTTATCTTCCTGCCCATCCTGCCGCGCCTCGCCGAAGCTTTCTTACGAAGGCGGGTTATCCTGTCAGAAAATATATTGGTGCTCTGGCACTGCATGCAGGGTGGTGAAGAGATTTTTGTCAATCTGATTCAATATAAGGTGAAGTTGGACTCGCGATGAATAAGCAGGGGTTGCCGTAAGCGACGGGTTCGGCGTAATTAACCAGCACGCCGTTGCCTGCAAAGGTTTTCAGCGGATACAGTAATCTGCTTATTTTGTTAAGTTTATCCGCGAGTTCTTTTCCTGCCCATCGGCGATCGTAATCAAAGATGGGCATGATAATGAACGGATTGTGAAGCGCCGAAAGTTCCGTCTTAAATTCTTCAACATCAAGATGTTTAAAACGCCAAACGATAATGTTATAGTTGCGACGAAGAGAAGAAATGTCCATGCATAATTCTCTGGGAACAACCAATGTGGCGTCTTTTTCGATATGTTTCATTATCCATTCGTTTGCCTGATTGCGTGTATCCGTGGTTTCTTTAGCCCATACCATTGGCCGTGTTAACGGCAGGCAGGAAAACAGGATAATTCCAACACATGAATACGCGATAAGTTGTTTTATGTTATTGGCGCAGTGTAATCGCGCGAGCCTGGCTAACAGCCAGAGATATAACGCGGTGATGCCTACAGCGGCAAAAAGAGCGAAGAAAACAAATATGGAAAGAATGTTCCTGGTTATATGAACTTTCTGCAAAGACATGTAAAACAGGAAAAGCAGGGGAAACGAAATGACTATAAGCATGTGTTTCCAATTCCTTTTAAATAACGCTATGACACCGATCAAGGCTAGGACTGCAAGGCCTGTCCCGTAATCTTTCAGGAGTTCTTTGTTGTAATAGATGATCTGTTGAATGCCAGGTTGACCCGTGAAACCGGGATGTCCGTTTCTGTAATGGTTGATTTCGTAAGTTATATGCTTACAGAACGTCGTGAAATCAAGGAGGCTGAAAGGTACGGCAATAATGAAGGTAAGAAGCATTGTTAAAGACAGTAACATAAATTGATAACCGCGTTCGGCTTTGTTCGAGAATAATAGAATCGCCAATGTCGGTGGCGTGATCACGAGGAACAGGCTGTATTTGCTGGCCACGGTGAGCCCGCACAGTATACCCGGTATAATGGATTTTTGAAGAAAGTTATCTTTATCGGTTGTAAGAATTAAATGAGTTATAACTGAGATTATGAAAAAGGTGCCGATAATATCGACGTTCAGATATTGTTGAGAATATTGAAAGTAGATATTTGAAAAAAGGAGAATGAGCGCGGAAAGAAAAAGTATTACTGGATCATGATAAACGCGGAAAGCGGTTAACGCCATCAACGCCATTGAGAACACTGATATCAAAGCGAACAGTATTTTCGCGGGCATGACAACTGTGGGGTGAGTGTAATAAGGATAAGACACTGAACGGATATCGTTTATATTATTGATTTCGTCATTATGTTTGGCCTGTAGATTGCCTGCATTGAAACACGCCGCGGTAAGATAAATCGGAAGTGAAGGATAATTAAAAAAACCGGGATTAAGATGGCGTTCTTTGATCATTTTCAGGGCAGGTCGGGTAATGTAGGCTTCGTCAACATGACGCGGGTAAGGCATGGCGGATGAGATCATGTGCAGTCTGAGCAGGATAGCTCCGGCGAGCGTAAGCAATGTCAGGATGGCGAAAACAGAGAGCCGTGCATGTTTCTTAATCCAGTTGGTGGTTTTATTGCTCATTTTCCGCATTGTGGAATCGTGATGAATTCAGCGTTTGGGCAAATGAAAACAGGTATATAACAGCATGGCAAGGATAGAAATCAGGCGGCGCGTTCAGTGCCGTGATTGGAAAGAAACGCTGGATTGAAAGTTGAATTCGATTTAGCGTGTAAATGATCCTTTTTACTGTATATTTATCCCTATCATTGCGGGAATTTGGGGAAAAGAAACACAGATAAAGTTATGAATCTGGCAATATTACTTATGGGCGTGCTGGCGTGTTCTACTGCCGTGATTATGGTTAAGCTGAGCACGGAGAACGCGTGTCTGCTGGCTGGTTACAGACTCCTGCTTGCGGCATTGTTTCTTCTTCCTGTTTTCATCCGTGATTTCAGAAGAAGCGGCGGGCATTCATTGGCTGGTGTCGTGAGAGTATCCTTTGTTCCCGGTGTTTTTCTCGGCCTGCATTTTGTGTCGTGGATTATAGGTGCGCGTATGACATCGGCGATTAATTCCAGTTTGATTGTCAATATGATGCCGGTTATGATGCCGTTTCTTCTTTTTATGCTGGTTGGCGAAAAAGTGAACAAGGGCGAAGTAATTGGAACAGTCATGGCTGTTACCGGCGTTGCTATTCTGGCATATTCCGATTTTCATATAAGTGTTGATTCGTTGAAAGGCGATGTTTTGTGTTTTATATCGATGATAATGTTGACATTTTATCTAATAGCGGCACGCAGGAACAGATCATCAGGGTCGTTGTGGGTATATATTGTGCCAGTCTATTTTATCGGCGGATTGCTGTGTGTTATTTGCGCACTGCCGTTTGTTAACCCCGTCAAGGCTTATTCGGGGCGTGAGATAGCCATTATATTAGGCTTAACATTTATTCCTACGATAATAGGACATTCGATATTGAATCATATGATGCGTCGGTTACGCGGACAGGTAGTTGCTATTACCAATACTAGTCAATTTGTATTCGCTGGTATAATGGCCTTCTTTATTCTGAATGAAATGCCGAATTGGTTATTCTTTCTGCCTGCGAGCATACTGGTTGTGGCTGGCGTGGTGACGGCGATCAGGCGCGGCCCTTCCGCCTGAGGTGGATTCGCCGAGGCGCGGCCGGAGGCATAGAGAGGAGAGTTTTTTTGACAGGATGACAGGATGGGGAAGGATTGAAGATGAAGAATGGATGGTTCATGCAATCTGAAATAAAACCATAGTTTTATTCCATATTTCATAAACAGTGTTTCTGATGGGAGAAAGGAGATAAAAGGGGATATATTCACCATGAAGGACATGAAG
>JAQBFJ010000189.1:0-3213 GCA_032123435.1 Verrucomicrobiota bacterium | reverse complement strand
CCCATTCAAGCCCCAAATTGTCGTTGGGCACAGCATCAAACATCATTTCCCATGCCGTCGGATTATGCGCTATATTCCAGTCCCCCGTCTGCCATGTTCCGCCCATATCACAATTTTCAAACGCTATTCGAACACCTTTATCCCCGGCTTGTTTGGCTAATGGCCCCCAGACTTGACCGAAACGTTCAATACATTCATGGATCGGCTTGTCCCTCAACCGGCCGGTAAATCCGGCGACAATATCACAGCCGAACAAATGTGCGTTATCAATGCATTTCTGCCAACCATCAACCGTTGCCTTATCTAAAGGCTCATTTTCCATGGGATTGCCAAATATACCCAATGACGAAATAACAGCGCCGCTCCCGGCGAGTGCTTCAGACACCTCATTTGCCAGACGACTGAAATCAATCCCTTCAACCGTTTGCCAGAATGTAATACTGAACGATTCGAAGCCATGCGGCAGTATTTGCCGAATGTATTCCGGCGTTTTCGCGTCTCCTTTTACCAGGGTTCCGATACGAATATCCTGTTTCTTTTGCTCATTTTTGCTCGGCATTGTATAACATCCTTATTATAGTTTTTTTTCTGTCAACAATTGTATCTGTTTAACTATCCGAAGAAAATATTTTTTTGACCCCACTTCGCTAATAAGCTACGTAGGGCAGGCACGATTACAGGATAGAAACTCTCTTCCTTTTCCCACTTGGTCATTGGACATTCCTTGCTGGATATTGGATATTCAATTTCCTTTCTTTTCACCACCCGCCTGCCTCGGCGTAGCGTCCTTGCGAAGACGGGCGCCCCCGCGCACTCCGTGGTAAATATCTCTCTTTAACCACCCGGCGTCCCCGCCTCGAGTGCCCGGAGACAATAACACCTTGCAGGTTGTTGATTTAATTTGAGACGTCAGTCCCGAATTAAATCAACTCTCTCATCTTCTTTCTCCTCCTCCGCCTGCCTCGCCGAAGCTCTCTTGCGAAGGCGGGTGCCTCCGTGCACTCCGTGGTAAATATCTTTTCTTTCCCTTTTCACTTCAAATCAGCAGTATCACGGTACGATGGCACACTTACGTTCCATCCCTTTTCTGAGCCAATTTGACCGGCAAATGCGTTGGCCGAGTCCGGCTCGCCATGTGTAACAAAAACATGATCAGGCACGTTCTTTAAGCCTGACAGCCATCGCAACAGCTCATTTCGATCAGCATGTGCTGAAAATCCATTTATCTTTTCGACCCGCGCCCTGACCGGCCGTTTCTTGCCATAAAGACGAACTTCATCCGCACCTTCCAGGATAATACGACCCAGTGTGCCAATCGCCTGATACCCTACAAACAAGATCACATTATCCGGATTATCGATATGGTTTGCCAAATGATGTTTGATACGGCCACCTGTACACATACCAGACCCGGCAATAACAATTGCAGGTCCATCAAATTTATTAATGGCTTTGGACTCGTCAACCGTTCGGCACATCTCCAGCCCCGGGAAATCACATGGATGATCGCCTTTTCTAATCAACGCGAGTGTTTCCTCATCAAACAACTCCGGATGCCGTCGGAAGACCTCCGTTACCCTTACTGCCATTGGACTGTCCAGAAACACGGGTAAATGTGCGATTCTGTCCGAGGCGAGCAAGCCATTAAGGCGATAAAGCAATTCCTGCGTACGTTCAATGGCAAAACTAGGAATTATGATTTTACCTTTTGTTTTATGAGTTTCATTGATGATTTTCTCCAATGTGTCATCAATATGACTGTTATCCTTGTGATCACGGTTACCGTAAGTTGATTCCACAACAATATAACCCGCATGGTCAGGAACTGAAGGATCACATAGTAAAGGGGTATCCCATCTGCCGATATCACCGGAGAACAGCAAAGATCTTTGTTCGTTGCCTTGTTTAATAATCAGTTCCACAGATGATGACCCCAGAATATGGCCAGCATCATGAAATATAACATCAATAGAGGAACTTACGTTGATCACATTTCCGTACTTGGCACTTTCAAGCAAGGTAAATGAACTTTCAACATCTTCCACCGTGTATAACGGAACTTCAGGATAAGGACCTTTTCTGCCTTCACGTTCATGCCTTTTTCTTTTATGTTCAGCATCTTCCCTTTGAATTCGTGCCGAATCAAGCAATACAATCTGTACTATATCGGCAGTGGCTTCGGTACAATAAATCCTGCCTTTGAATCCGTCTTTGACCAGCTTGGGAATGAGTCCACAATGATCCACATGCGCGTGTGTCAGCAACACGGCATCCAGGCTTGCGGGTTGAAACAGAAATGGCTCCCAGTTCCTCCGCTTAAAATCACGTTCCTGGTACATGCCACAGTCTATCAGCACGCGAGAACTGTCAGTTTCAACAAGATAACATGAACCTGTAACATTCTGCGCGGCCCCCAGAAACGTCAATTTAACACCCATAATTCAGCACCTCTCTCACAGCTCTATTTACAGTTTCATTTTTTATTCCAAGCGTGAAAAACATTATGCATACGAATACAGAAATAACCAGAATAAAAGAAAACAGGAAGGAATTGCACGAAATGATCAGTAAATCAAATTGCCGCTTTTTTCCAATTGTTGGATTTGATCTTTCGTAAGCGCCCCAGGTGATCCTCGATCCGCATCTTTGACCAGCATGTCTATCATATTATCTTTGTAAACCGGCATAGGTGTTCCATATTGCACGTTTACAGGGTCAGTAAGAATTACATCTTTTTTCTTGTAAGGAATTTTTGCGGTTGGCACTTTAACAACTTTTACATGGGATGACGGCATCCGTTTCCAATTATTATTCAATATTGCCGGATCCTGCTTCTGCCAATCAACATCATTCGCATAATCTTTGGTTTCCCTGTTTTTATCATGCTTCGAGTTAAAATCTTCATCTTGACCATGATCCGTCAACATGAAGACAGCAATAAAGACAAAAAGCACTACTACACTATAAAACAGAACATTCAGATATCCTGTTTTCCCGTATTTCGCATCTTGTGTTTTCATTTTACTGCACTTTCGTGCCAGTTCTCCCAGACAAACATATCAGAGAGAGTTGGATAATGCGGAGGCGGATCCTCGGAAAAACGTTCATCAAACGTATAATTTTTCATGAAACCGGTAACCGTTTGACCAGAGGAAATATTAAATGTTCCTACCGCACCGCGATAAGACTGTACTATTCCGCCATGCACAGACA
>JAQBFJ010000188.1:0-5143 GCA_032123435.1 Verrucomicrobiota bacterium | reverse complement strand
CCTGTTCTCTTTCATTGCATGTTCGCTAAATGTCATTGTTGGCGCAGTGCTGTCCAGTTTAAGAGGGTTCTTCCCCTCCTTCACAAGGTCTGGATTGTATCTGTATAGCGGGAAATGACCGGACTGAACGGCTTCTTTCTGGTTCTGCAGGCCGCGCGTCATGTCGATTCCCTGCGCTATACAATGAGAATAAGCTATGATAAGGGACGGGCCGTTATAAGCTTCCGCTTCTATGAATGCCTTTACAACCTGACTCGTATTGGCGCCCATGGCTACTTGAGCAACATATATGCTTCCGTATGTCATTGCTATCATGCCCAGATCCTTCTTCATCGTAGGCTTGCCGGAAGCCGCGAACTTGGCTACAGCGCCCATAGGCGTTGATTTTGACGCCTGCCCGCCGGTATTTGAATATACTTCGGTGTCAAGTACCAGTACGTTGATGTTTCTGCTGGAAGCAAGAACATGATCCAAACCGCCGTATCCAATGTCATACGCCCAGCCGTCACCGCCCAGAATCCATGTCGATTTCTTGACTAGATAATCAGACACGGAAATAAGTTGGTCACAGGTGTCACATTTGCATTTCTCGAGAAGCCCTTTCAGTTCGGCTACCCGTGCTCTCTGCTGTTCAATGGCCACCTGCGTTGATTGGTCTGCGTCACGAATGGATGTTAGAAGTTCAGGTGGAATCAGTTTGCAGTCAGTAGCGCCGCTCAAAATCTTTTCTATAAGCTCAAGCGCGTATGTGTTAAACTTGTCAACAGCCAGTCTCATACCGAACCCGAATTCCGCGTTGTCTTCAAACAGTGAATTCGACCACGTTGGCCCGCGTCCATCGGATCTGACGCAATAGGGGGTGGTTGGCAGGTTACCGCCGTAAATGGATGAACATCCGGTGGCGTTCGCGATCATGGCTCTGTCGCCGAAAAGCTGTGATAACAGCTTAACGTATGCTGTCTCGCCACACCCGGCGCAGGCGCCTGAGAATTCGAATAACGGGCGGCAAAGCTGACTGCCTTTAACTGTCTTGCTGTTGAAAAGAGCCGGATCGGGATCAGGAATATTGAGGAAGAAAGCGAAATTTTCCGCTTCCTGCTCGCGAAGCGGAATTTGCTCGGCCATCATTATGGCGCGTTGACCGGTTTCCTGCTTGGTGTCCGGATCCTTTTCGCGACCGGGACATTTCTCCACGCACACGCCACAACCCGTACAATCTTCAGGCGCGACCTGTACCGTGAATTTCGTGCCCGTGAACTCCTTGCCCTTGGCGTCAATGGATTGGAATTTGGCAGGAGCATTGTCCAGTGCCTTCGGGTTATACACCTTTGTGCGGATGGCAGCATGCGGACAGACAAGCGAACATTGCGCGCATTGTATGCATAGCGCTGTGTTCCATGCCGGGATCTCAACCGCTATGTTCCGTTTTTCATATTGAGTAGTCGCGGTTGGCCATGTGCCGTCATCAGGCATTGCGCTAACAGGAAGAGCGTCGCCTTTTTGTTCCATGATGGCGGCTGTAACTTTCTTGACAAATTCAGGAGCGTGCTCCGGCACGGTCGGATGCATGTGCGACTTGCCTGCCGGTTCGGATGGAACTGTTACCTGCTGTAATGACGAGACCGCGGCGTCAACAGCTTTAAAATTCATTTCAACAATCTTGTCGCCCTTCTTGCCGTAAGTCTTTTTGATGGCCTTTTTTAGTGACTCTATAGCTTTGTCAGACGGAAGAATGCCTGATATCTGGAAGAAACATGTTTGCATGATGGTGTTTATTCTGGCGCCTAATCCGAGTGTTTTTGCCAGTTTTATCGCGTCGATAACATAAAACTTTACTTTTTTATCTATGATCTGCCGGGCAACTTCATCCGGTATATGATCCCATGTTTCGTCAACGGAAAATGGGCTTGCCAGCAGGAAAACAGCGCCACTTTTGGCATTGGACAGCATGTCATATTTTTCAATAAACGAAAAATTGTGACATGCAACGAAATCGGCTTTTGTGCACAGGTAAGGGCTTCGAATTGTGTCAGGCCCGAATCTCAGGTGAGAAACAGTCATTGCCCCGGCCTTCTTGGAATCGTAAACGAAATAGCCCTGAGCGTAATTGTCGGTTTCATCGCCAATAATCTTAATTGAGTTCTTGTTTGCCCCAACTGTTCCGTCGGCCCCGAGTCCGTAGAACATGCATTCAAATCTGCCGGGATGGTCAATGTTCCATGTTGAATCGACATCCAGACTGGTAAAAGAAACATCATCGGTTATTCCGACCGTGAAATGTTTTTTGGATGTCTTGGCTGAAAGATTATCGAAGACTGCCTTGACCATGGGGGGGTTAAACTCTTTTGAGCTCAATCCGTATCGCCCGCCAATCGTTTTGGGATATTTCCCTGATTTGAGCCATCCTTCATCCAATGCTTCGCCGAGCGCCGTGCGTACGTCTACATAGAGAGGCTCACCGATGGCACCTGGTTCTTTTGTCCGATCCAGCACGGCTATGGCCTTTACTGTTGACGGCAATGCTTCAGCAAATGCTTTAACGTCGAATGGGCGATAGAGACGCACTTTTATCAACCCGTTTTTTTCGCCTTTGGAATTAAGGTATTTGACCACTTCATGAACGGTTTCAGCGCCTGAACCCATTATGACAATGATTTTTTCCGCGTCCGGGCTACCGACATAATCGAACAATTTGTACTGCCTGCCTGTTAGCGTGGCAAATTTATCCATGTGTTTCTGAATGATTGCCGGGGTTGCGCTGTAATACTTGTTGACAGTCTCGCGTCCCTGGAAATAGACATCGGGATTCTGGGCGGTTCCGCGTATGACCGGCTTGTCCGGTGACATGCCGCGTGCGCGATGCGCGATGACCAGTTTATCGTCAATCATTTTCCTGATCATATCGCGGGTGATCATATCGATTTTCTGTACTTCGTGAGAATTACGGAAACCGTCGAAGAAATTGAGCATAGGCACTCTGGTTTCCAGCGTTGCCGCGTGCGATATGAGAGCCAGATCGCCTATTTCCTGAATACTGGCGGCCGCCATCATTCCAAAGCCTGTATACCGTACGGCCATTACATCGGAATGATCGCCGAAAATGGATAGAGCCTGACATGCCACTGACCGCGCGGAAACATGAAATACGGTGCTGGTCAGTTCGCCGGCGATTTTGAACATGTTGGGGATCATCAGGAGCAGGCCCTGAGATGCCGTGAATGTTGTTGAAAGAGCGCCTGACGTAAGTGCGCCGTGAACAGCGCCCGCGGCGCCACCTTCAGACTGCATCTCAACCACATTGGGAATGGTGCCCCATATGTTCGTTACTCCGGCGGCGCTGAATTCATCAGCGCTCTCTCCCATGGAAGAAGACGGTGTAATCGGATATATTGCGCATACTTCACTTACGGCATGAGCCACTGTCGCGGCCGCCGTGTTTCCATCAATCATGACCATGTTCTTTTCCGGCATCGTTAACCCCTTAATTTATATGCTTTTGCGTACCTCGTTAAGCTGTCCGGCGCTTCCCAGCACCTCGTTCTTGTGCACTATATATTTAGCGTATTCAGCGATAAATACCGTGCCGGGTTTGCGAAGATCAAAATTCTCCGGATTATCCCTGAAACTTTCTCTGTGTACCCGGCACCATACAAGACGACCATCCGTATCTATGTTGACCTTTGTTACGCCCATTTTGGCGGCCTTGCTTATCTGTGCTTCATCTACACCTTTGGCTCCTTTCATGGATCCGCCCGCCTTGTTGATTCTTTCAACTTCATCTTGCGGGACGGAACTTGAGCCATGCATTACAAGCGGGAAGCCATGCATCAATTTCTGGATTTCCTTGATGACTTCAAAATGAAGACCCTGACCGCCGGCAAACTTGTACGCGCCATGACTGGTGCCGATAGCGCATGCCAGACTGTCACAACCGGTTCTTTGAACGAATTCTTCGACTTGCTTGGGATCCGTAAGTTTCGCGTCAGCTTCATCAACTGAAATATGCTCCTCAACGCCGCCGAGTTTCCCTAGTTCTGCTTCGACAGAAATATCTTTGGCATGCGCGGCATCTACAACGCGTTTTGTGATTTCTATGTTCTTATCGAATTCTTCGTGGCTCGCGTCAATCATAACGGAGCTGTAAAAGCCGCTGGCAATGCAGTCCATGCACGTTGCTTCATCACCATGGTCCAGATGCACTGCGAAGATTGAGTCGGGAAACATTTCGTCGGCCGCGCGAATCATTGCTTCGAGCAAGTGTTTGTCAGTATATGAACGAGCGCCTTTGGACAGCTGGATTATGAAGGGAGCCTTGCTGTCAAGGTTGCCCTTGAAAAGACCCATCACCTGTTCTGCGTTATTGATATTGTAAGCGCCGACTGCGTATTTACCGTATGCGTGTTTGAATAGAGCTTTGGTTGATACAATCATAAGAACCCCTGTCCCTTTCCTTTTGCTGTTTTGCGTATAATCCATGTTGGATGGAGTCTTGAAGAATACAGCCGGACATCATAAATGGTCAAGATATCTGTTGAAGATTTTATGACGGCGTTTTGACATGTAACAGTGTCAGGATCCGGGTTTTTCATCAGACCCATTTTCCGGTTTTTCCTGATTTAACAGAGTGTCCAGATTCTTGAATTGCTCAAAAATGGATGGCAGGGAATCCTTATCGTCAGGAATCGATTGATTGTAACAGCCGGCGATACGCTGTTTCTCATGTTCGTGATCATGACAGTATAAACAGAGCAACTCCCAATTAGTGCCGTCAGTGGGGTTGTTTTTGTGGTTGTGGTCTTTATGGTGTACCGTAAGTTCGCGCAGACGCTTCCCTGAAAATTCACGGCCGCACCTCGCTCAGATGTGCGGATAGATTCTGAGTGCACGGTCGCGATAGCTTTTCTGCTTGAGCGCTTGATCGCGTCTCAGTTCGGCTATGATCTCGGCCTGCCGTTCAGGGCTTATTTTTTTTCTTTGAGGTGACATGTTATATAAAATATCCTGCGATATTACAGACAATCAATATGGCCCGCGTATGAGCCGGTTATTCAGCATTACGCTGTTTAATGAAACAATCGCGCAAAATATTCGCGCATTCGGATTCCAGCACGCCCGGGACAACTTTACAACGATGATTTAATCT
>JAQBFJ010000187.1:0-3692 GCA_032123435.1 Verrucomicrobiota bacterium | reverse complement strand
GTAGGGGACGGCACCTATATGAACGCTGATCTGGCGGAATTCATGATTTTCGGACGGGATCTTACTTCGGACGAACAGAACAAGATAGGATACTACCTGGAACAGAAGTATGGGTTGAACACGGCGTATCGTAATCCTAATATTATCGGTTATTCAACCGATGGATCCATGTGGCTGGATGATTATAGAGGGGTATGGCATTTGAACGGGAGTGGTGCCGATTCGGCGCCGTTGAACAACTATGGCGTGGTGTATGGGGCGCAGGATCAGTCCGGCGTAATAGGCGGCGCCAAGAATTTTGACGGGTATAATGATTTTATCGCGTGCGGGAATAACGCGACATTGAATCCGTACCAGAACCTGACTCTATCGTTCTGGGTACGTCCGACGGATAATACAGGAACAAAAACTCTTGCAGGCAGTTCATGGGACTGCTGGGAAGGAGGTCTGTTTTTTGTGGTGAGACATATTGAAACGAACCTGCAGGTATATGTTGGCGGCGACTATATTGAAGCTCCCTATTATTATTGGCCGCTCGACGGGGCAACAGCGGTTAACGCTTTACCGACCTCCGAACTTAATCAGTGGATGCATATAGCATTTACGTTTGATAACCCGATGATAAGATTGTACAAAAACGGCCAGCTTGTGGCGTCGAAGGGATCATGGTTCGGACAACTGAAGCCCCAGGGAAACGGACAGTTTCAGCTTGGCCGGTGGCCGAACTGCGGGGATGCCAAATATTTCAATGGCCGACTTGATGAAGTCAGGTTGTCGGGTAGTACGGATTCCGGTGACCGGATCTGGGCCTCTTACATGAACCAGGCGTCGAACAGCATGTTCGTAACTTACGGTTTGCCGGCCGGCCACGGGATGCTTATGTTCATCAAGTAAGACAAGCCAGCATATAGCTCATGCAGGCATGGGAATTATCCTCATTTAAATCGAAATCGGAATCAAAATCGCTATCGAGTTTCCTTCCCTCCGCTGTGATATCAGGGCCAAAGCCGGTATGTACGCGAGCGTTAATTGTATCATCTTGCACTGGCGGGCCAGGGATGGTACACGGATATACAAATGAACGTAGAGACATTCTGGAAATTACTTCGTGAGAACGGGTGTTACGAAACGTCGGGTATCCCGAAAAAACACCTTCCGGATTATTTATTTGCGCGGACGGACACGTATTTTTATATAAAATTATTATATCGTTTTTTTGTGGGGTATCTGGATGTGTGCCGTGGCAGATATGACAGGGGCACCAGCGCGGCCATATCACATGAAATCATGAATGATATTGAGCTGTACGGAGGCAAAATAGTTATTTCCGGTTATGATAATCTTTCCAGCACAAAGGGCGCGGTGGTATATGTTTGCAACCACATGAGTCTGATAGAAACAATGTTATTGCCATGCATGGTTCTTGGGCGGGATAATTTTGCGATTGTTCTCAAGGAGTCATTGTTTAAGTATCCCTTTTTAGGGACTATTCTCCACAATGTAAGCTGTATCAGTGTCGGCAGGCGGAGTGCCCGTGATGACTTCAATGTTGTGATGACGGAGGGTGTGAAGTTTTTGCGTGACGGCCAATCGGTGCTTCTTTTTCCGCAGGCTACCCGGAATGCTGTTTTTGAGCCTGGCAATTTCAACACTATGGGAGTCAAGCTGGCGGAGCGCGCTGGAGTTCCAGTGATACCTGTTGCGTTAAAGACGGATTTTCAACGAATAGGGAAAATATTCAGGGACATTGGTCCTATGGACAGGAGTAAGATTATATATTTTAAATTCGGAGTGCCGTTTACTATTAATGGAAATGCCAAGGAAGTGCATGGCAATGTGGTGCGTTTCATTCAGGAAAGTTTGCAAAGTTGGATGTAAAAGGAGGCGTATATGATACCTGATCTTCAATCGAGTTTGCTTTGTGATGATGTTCGGCAGGAACGGAATGGAAAGTTCATGCTTATTGGTTTGTTTGACGCGATAGGTGTTCCGGCATATCCGGCTGTTTTCCAGAAGATATGTATAGTGAACAGATGGTGTTGCGGGGCAGGCGAATTCAAGCAAAAGAGCAGGATTTTTCAGCCTGACGGCACAACAGTTTTAATTGAAGGCAAGGAGGTCGTGGTGCGTTTGCCTGATAATGAATCCACATCGACCAGTGTTGAATTTTTTCTTAATGTAAGGTTTGAGAAGGAAGGGACGTATTGGATAGAGATAATTCTGGAAGGTGATCTTAAGTTACGTTATCCGTTAAAGGCAAAAAAGATTCGTCCGTCGGGAAAAGACAAATAACGTGTAAGATCGGAACGTTGCGTGGAATGGGGTTATTATTATGAAGAACACGTGGGCAGAACTGGATCTGGATGTGTTGAAGCAAAATGTATTGATGCTCAGGGAAACTCTCGGGGAAGCCTGTAAGATCATTTTTATTGTTAAGTCGGATGCTTATGGTCATGGCGTTTGTCGTGTGGCTGCGTGTGCATGGGAATGCGGCATAAGGCGGTTTGCCGTGGCGCATGTTGAAGAAGCGGTAATTCTGCGTGGAATTCTGCCTGACGCGGAAATAATAATGACAGGTGTTATTGATCGCGCGGATGTGCCGGTGATGATTGAGAACAATGTGATTGTTTTTTTGGTGGACAAGGCGCACGGGGAGATGGTTGCGGCTGTTTCAGCGAAAGAGGGAGTTGATTTACGTTGTCATGTCAAGGTTGATACTGGAATGGGCAGGCTCGGTTTTGCGTGGGATAATGCTGCGCGTGAGATATGTGATTTATCCAGACTGCCTGGTCTCGACATCTGCGGGATATGCACGCACTTTGCTTCAGCCGGGATTAGGGAAAAAGGTCTTACGGATGTTCAGGCTGAACGTTTTGACGAGGTAGTGCGTGAGTGTGAGCGTCGTGGATTATTAATTCCTTTTAAACATATGGCGAACAGTGTTGCCATGCTTCGCAATTCCGCGTGGGACAGGGATGGCGTAAGGGTGGGGATACTTCTCTATGGTTATGGCGGAAAGAAAACTGGTGACTCTTTATACGAGAGGTGCATTGAGACCAAGCCGTTCCTTCACTGGAAAACGCGTGTAATACAGGTGAAGAATGTTCCGGCTGGTTTCACCGTAAGTTACAACAGCACATATGTCACGAAATCCGAAACCTGCATAGGTATTATTGATGTTGGTTATGCTGATGGTTATCTGAGGGCGTTAAGCAATAAGGGTTTTGTTCTTATTGGCGGCAAGCGGTGCGCTGTGGTTGGCCGGGTTACCATGAATGTTACGGTGGTTGATTTAGGGATCGGATCTGACGTTAAGGTGGGAGATGAGGTTGTGCTTATGGGGACTCAGGGTGAGGAATCCATATGGGCTGATGAAATTGCGGAGTGGTGTGATACAATTTGCTATGAGGTGCTTACGGGTATAAAAGCAGAGGGAAGAAATTTTTGCGGATTTATTGAACCAACTTGCCCTGCGTAACTTATCAGTGAATCATGGGCATTTCCAGCGATCCGGCGTTTTCTGTCTTTCGACGCGGTGCATACGCACCTTGCTCAAGATTAACCCTTCAATACGTCGAAAGACAAACCCTGAGCAATCCCCGTGAAAAGGGGTATATTGAAGCCCCAAAAGGTGAACATTGCACAATTCTCGTGAAATAAACGGGCCAAGGGGAATTGTTTAAAAAAATTCA
>JAQBFJ010000186.1:0-7616 GCA_032123435.1 Verrucomicrobiota bacterium | reverse complement strand
CCATGCTGGCCTTGTCGGAGTACGATTTCCCCGGTAATGTCAGGGAACTGCGTAATATCATTGAGAGCAGTATTATCCATTGCAAGGGATCCACAGTGTTAAGGAAAAAGGATCTGCCCGAATTGAACCCGGTCGTTGTAGATGTCAGAGAAGAAAACTCTTTGTCGACACGGGCACTCACATTTTCTGATCTTGAGAAAGAACTTTATGAAGAAGCTTTGGCGCGTACGAGAAATAATGTGTCTGCCGCTGCCAGACTGCTGGGCCTTTCACGCGGGAAACTGCGTAGACGTCTAAGTGACCTTGGGCTGTCGTCCGGCGACCAGATTGATGAATAATGCGCATAATCTGTTTCTTGTGAAAATCCATCATTAAAAAGCCGAATTGGCCGTAGACGGCCAGTCGTTTGGCTGTATACGGCCACTCTTCGTATATTTCCAATATTTGAGACAACCTGTTGATATTGCTGATTCATGCCTGTTTTAAAGGATTATCAGCATGTTGTCCTGTTTATGAGCCAATTGGCACACATCATGCTTGGATATAAGTCGACCCTCAGTCGGACAGGTTAGGCAGGACCTCGCATTGAACTCAAGCTGATGTCCCAAGAAACCCGCCTGGCTGAAGGGTTACTTTTTTTGTCCATAATTACCCTTAATTCCCAGATTGACATTGGCTGTAATAGTCATTTATCATGTTTAATCATGTTCGAATTTACCATAAGAGGTGCAAGAGGGACCATGCCGGTCTGCGGCAGGGATTTCTTGAAATACGGCGGCAAGACAACATGTCTGAGTGTTAAAACTGATGAAGGTATGATTATTTTTGATGCCGGCACAGGTATTCTGAATATCACAAAAGACCTGTCCAAGTGTTCTGAAGTTTTGCCCTCTACTCTTTTCTTTACGCATCTCCATCTCGATCACATTATGGGCCTGCCCTCTTTCCGTCCGCTTTATGAACAAGCTAAGACCATTATAATAGCGGATCCGAATCGTGATGAGGATTGGCAGGCAGCTTTACAGGCTTTTATGAACAAACCTTATTGGCCTGTAGCATTGGATGAACTGGACAGCGACACGGAAATGAGAAACATTCCTGTCGATAAATCCCATCTTGATGTCTACGGTGTTGAGATTTCATGGTTTCGCGCCATGCATCCGCAACAGTGTCTTGTATATAAAGTTGAAATGCCGGACAAGTCAGTTGTAATTGCAACGGATGTTGGATACTCACAAGAAGAAATTGATCCGGCTTTTATTAATTTCTGCCGAGGCGCCGACTGTCTTATTTACGACTCTCAATTCACGCCCGATGAGTATCCGGCACACAGGAAATATGGACACAGCACATGGCAGGCAGGAGTAAAAGTTGTGAAGGAAGCAGGTATCAGTCAGTTGATTTTGACACATCATTCTCCAAGCAGGAAAGACAGTGAAATTGATCGGATCGTAGAAGTCGCGCAACGCGAATTCCCGGAGACGGTTGCTGCAGCGGAAAACATGACCTTGTAAAGCGCCCCCCTGCCCTACCCCATATCCCAGGAAGAGTTTTGACCCTACTTTGCTGATAAAAGCTACGACGAGGTGAACGTGGTGGTTAAGAAAGATGTTTACCACGGAGTACACGGAGATTCGGAGGAGAAAGAAGAGAAGAGAGTTGATTTAATTCGGGACTGACGTCTCAAATTAAATCAATACTTTGCATGTTGGAGGAGATGAGGTTGTCTCGGAGGTCTGCTCCCTGAGAACAACGTTGCATCAAATCGGGGATTGCCACGTCATTCGACATGACGGGTACGACATGGCAGGCTCAGGCAATATTGGATTTGATGTAACCCTCGGGTACTCGAGGCGGGGACGCCGGGTGGTTAAGCTGATTTTCATGCAATATTCGCTCTAATCTTTGCTGGTTCTTATATGTTCGCCATTCCAGCTGTCAGCAGGTGGATTATCTTTATAAAAAAGAATGCGCTGCAGTAATTTTGTGCAGGCCGTGTCCTTAACTGGGGATTTTAATAATTCTGTGAGTATTTTGATGGCTTCTTCCCACTTGCGATCCCAATGCAGGCGTAACGCGGTTTCGTAAAGATTTATCGCGTTCCTTTTTTCTTTGAGCAGATTTCCCTTTTGAGTAATAAGTTCATATATCTGGAATGGCATTGTTTTGCCGACTACAACTATCTTATCAAGCAGTCGCGCTTCAATGGCTTCCTTTGATTCGTTGTATGTGTCTTCCCCGATGATGATCAACGTGCCATAATCCTTGTTTGCAGGTTCCAGCCTGGATGCCAGGTTTACAGCATCTCCCATTACCGTATACTGAAATCTCTTGTCGGAACCCATGTTTCCTGCTGTAACAACACCTGAATTGATACCCATTCGCACATGAATGTCATGGCCAAATTGTTCTTTCAGCAATGGACGCAGTCTAATCAGTTCCTGCTGTTGTTCGACTGCAGCCAGGCACGCCTGGGCAGCATGGTCTTTCATTTCGAAAGGCACGCCCCACTCCGCCATAATTAAATCGCCTTCATACTTATCCACGTATCCGCGTCTATCCATTATGAGTTGAGTCATGGGGCTAAGGTAGCGGTTCAAAAGTTCCGAAAGTTTGTCAGGCGCCAGATTTTCGGAGATGGTCGTGAATCCGGCAACATCGGAAAAGAACATTGTAGCTTCTGCTCTTTTGCCTGAAAGCGAGAAGCTTTCAGGGTTGTTTTCCAGATAATTTAAAACATCTGCAGAAACCATTGTGCCGAACATATCGCGCACTTTTCTCTTCTGCTGTTCTTCCTGCCAGAATTTTATCATAGTAAGAACGGGGTAAATAATAATGATTGAAAGAATCAGCCATGCCGGCACAAAGACCAGATACAGTTTTTCCATAAGAAGCAGGCTTGCTTTGATGGCCAAAAGGATCATAGCCAATGAAACAAGGAACGAAAGCCATGATTGTCCTTTCGATATAAATATAGAAAGAAATATGCCCATCAAAAGAATGGCCACCGAGTGTACGCCTATCATCCAGCTTGGATTAGACAGCATGTCCCGTGCCAGCATGTTGTCCACCATCGTCGCGTGGACTTCAACGCCTGAAAAGAACTGTGTGAGCGGTGTTGCCTTAACGTCCTTTAATCCTACTGCCGATGTGCCTATAAAAACGATCTTACCCGCAAGAGCGTTCCTGTCGACCTTGTCGTTCAACACATCGCTTGCCGAGTAAGACGGGAAAGATCCAGCCAAACCAGTTCTTGCGTTTTTGTTTACGGATCTGTAATTTACCACGAGCCTGCCTGACTGGTCTGTGGGGATAGTTAGATCACGAAGACGTATTTGAGTTACGCCCTGCTTATCATATTCTATTACACCGGAATCCACGCCAAGATGCAGTCGAATAGCTTCCAGAGCCAGCGATGGATAAATTCGCCTATCACCGAATGACCAGATAAGAGGGTTACTGCGCACAATACTGTCTGGATCTGTTACCGCATTAAAGAAAGCTGTGTTTGCCACCTTTGTCAGGTCTGGTATTGCTATGGTGACGGAATCAGCCTGAAGCAGATATTCATTAATACTGTTACCGGTTCCCTTTACGAGATAATGCGATTTGTAATGGGGATCTATCGATACATCAGTGTCAGGGGCCATTTCGTCACACGGAAGCATTTCACAGCCAAGTATCGCATTGCCTTTTTTCAATGCTTGGACAAACAATCTGTCAAAATCCAGCATGTCTTCAGCAATGCCTTTAACTTCTATTTTGACTTCTCCGTCAGGTTGAAAATACTTTTTCATGTTTTGTTCCAGTACCCTGGGAGAAGTCCTGTCTTTTTCCGCAAACACAATATCAAATGCCACTACCGAAGCATCCGCATCCAGGATCTTTTCCGTGAGCTTTGCCACTAGAAAGCGGGACCACGGCCATTGCCCGAGCTCATGAAGGCTCTGATCGTCAAGATCAACTATAACAACCTGACCGGATTGAGGAGCTACATACGAACGATTCAAAAAAGCGTCATAAACGTAATTTGAGAGGGTTTGTATGAACTTAGGGCCGACAACATAAAGCAGAAGACATACAACAGTAAGTAATAGCCCTACAACTATTACAGGAGATGTATTTTTCATCCTTGCGAACACTGTATATCTTTTCCTTTAAATGGGCTTTATATGGTTTGATATGAATACATCAAAGGGTATGGATAATCTTCTTATGCAATCAACATTGTGTCCATTAATTCAGATCCGTACCGAATGCGCCATCAACAGTTGCCGCGCCGCCGTGTTCAAAGTGATATTTTCCCGCAGCGCCCGTGATGGGTTGGGTGCCCGTTCCTGGTCCAGCCAAATTCCCGCTGATACTTTCCGCAGTGATGCTCCCTCTTCTGAACTGAACATTGTTAACTTGCATCAGATACATCATTTGATTGGCAGTCATTCGGCCGCCTGATTGAATGTTTCCGGCAACTTCAAAATCAAGTGAATCTCCGTCACCATTGGCCAGCGCGAATATGCCGTCCCAGTATGGCGCCAGCTTCTGTCCGACCATAACGTTCAAATCGCATGTTCCATTTACATATTTCGTATTTGTGTGTCTTATGACGGCGCCGGAAGCGCCTTGACCTGTCAGGGCGTGAAGAATCGCGCCGTCAGCCACCGCCTGGAATTCCGCCACTGACAGGAAATCACCGCTATATTGCACTGTGCCGTCGTTCCAGACGCCCCAATCCCATCCTGTTCCTGCGCTCGACCCAACAATCGCAGGGCCGGCAGGAGGAGGAACTGCCGGCTGTTCCTCAGATGCAGGAGTACTGGCGTCAGTGGTTTCTGGTGATGTTTGAGTTTCAGTAGTTTCACTTGCGGTATCAGTTTGGGTTGAGTCATTAACTATATTTGCCAATGTGTTGTCAGGAGTCAGATCGGTCGGCAAGACAGGTTCATCGGTAAACGTATTATCGTCAGCTACGGAATCATCCGGCAGTTCGGTGTCTAAAACATCATCAGTTGTTTCGGTTGTCGGATCAGTATCGACAAATTGTTGTTCTTCTTCATCAACAGGCTCCTGCTGTTCTTCCGTTGTTTCCTGAGTCGAATCCGCATCCTCGCCAGTTAATTGTTCTTCATCATCAACTGGCTCCTGTTCTTCTTCTGTTGTTTCCTGGGTCGAATCAGATTCCTCTTCAGTTAATTGTTCTTCTTCAGAAGATGATGTGTCGTCTGGAGTAACCGCCTCTATAAGAGACATGAGTTCATCAGGTTGAAGATCACGCTCCGTGGCGCCTGATCCCTGAACAATCGAAACAACCCGGTTCTTTCTGGTTACATTTATGAGGTGTTGCTTAGCCACCTCTGGATCGTCCCATTGTTCATCAGTCAAGCCCTGCCATACTCCGCCTCCGACGTTTGGTTTCGCGTAGACCATGATAGTTTCCTGTCCATGTAATTCTATGATGTAAATATTTTCAGATACCTCTGTAACCTTGAATCCGAGTTCACAACCCCTAATGCCGATAGTTGCCATTCGGGTTCGGACCTTGAATCGTTTCGGATTCAGATCCGTTATTTTCCCCGTTACAATTCTAAAAATCCCCTTCATGATGCTGAGAGAACAGTTGACATCATCTTTGCTGTCGCCTGGAGAGTAAACATATTCATCTATTGTAATTTCACTCTGTTCGCCCTGGGACAATACCGAATCGTCATTGAACATGATTTGAAGTTTGGCACCTTTTTCCGTTGTTATCTTATCCTGCAGGAACACGGGCGATTTAAGCTCAAGGAGACGCGGCTGGGCTTCAGGTGCCGGTGCCGTCGCGAATGCAGTGCCCTGGATAGCTATGACACAGCCTACAGACAGGTTTTGCTCTTCAGTAGAGGAAGCAATATCTGTCAAAGAGTCGTCAGAACCGACCTGTGAAATATCTTCTTCGCCCAACACGTTGATGTTGGTGAGAATTAAAACGAAGGAAAGAAAAGTTAAAGCGAATTTTGTTTTCATGATATTTGATCCTTCCTGAAACTAGAACATGAAAAACGCACTGAGCGTTGTCACGTTTCTATCGTATTGATATAATCCGAAAGTAGACCTGTTGTCCGTAACCTGATGATTCAGGTCAAGGCCGAATTGGGCCCCGACCAACATGGTGGTACCTGCCGTGAATTGCCATTGATCGTCTTCCCTTTTTTCCAGCGCGAGCAATTCCTTTTCAGCGTATGTTGTTTTAGTGTACTTTGCCCGCCCGTAAATGCGAGCATTAGACTGCAGTTTAAGATCGACGCCTGTTCCAAGAGAGCCGCCGCTGTACTGATAGATCTTTTCCTCTGTACGATCGTTAAACAGGGATGCGATCAGTGAAACGCTGAGTCCTGTCCGCCCGATTGTACGTGTAACTGATTCGTTTAAAGCCATATATATGCCGTCCCGATCGTCAAACTCCTTATAGTCACGGCTTTCTATTCTAATCGCGCTTAAGCATTCAGTTTCACCAGATTTCCCGTATATGCGCAAATACGTCGGGTTTATACCATACATATTCACGAGTTGTTCATGGCCACTGGTGATGTGCCCGATAGTAACGGGCAGATGCAGGGATGTTCTGGCTGTTAAACGTCTTGGACCAAGCGTAAACTGGGCAAACATGTTTTCATAGTTGTTTTGAGACCCAACCCAATTCTGATAGTATGATTCTGTTCCCACTAGAATCCAGTTCTTGGGGGCGCCTGCGTCATATGTCTGTGTTAATGATATGGAACCGAAAGTGCCGTCTGTTTCCACTGGATCCTGAGTTGTCATCTCTGTGAGTATGCCGATTGGTGAAACAATGGGTGTTATGCTTACGATGTCGGAGTCAGGTCCCAGATTGGCGTTATTGTCGCGGAACCCGCCTGCCGCGATTTGACACGAAAAACCCCACCTCTTGATTCCCTTTCTTATGACATCCAGATAGTATTGAATATTGGACTTTACATTTTCCGGAGGGTTATGATTGAGAACAACCATGAATTCATTTCTCGCAAGTCCGAATTCGCCGGTTGTGAAATACACCTTAGCAAGCTCCAGGCGCGCACGGTCATTTACCGGGTTGATTTGAAGAGTTCGGTCGAAAGCCAGTCTTGCACGTGAATAGTCGCCGCGTGCGAAACAGGTAAGACCCAGAACAAAATTCAACTTCTCACTGCCCGGATATTTTCGAAGTAAATTATTGAATACTGTGTACGCGGTATCGAAATCACCGTTCTCAATAGCTTTTTCACCTTCGGCTATCATGCGGGATGTTTCCATGGATTCTTTTGCGGAGATGTCGCCTTGCGCCGAAACTGTATTGGCGTGAATACAAAGTGACAGAACAGCAAATGCCAATATTACCGCACGCGTGTTGATAGAAGCCATTCCATCCTCTTTTTGGAAATAATGTTAATCCTACTAAGATAGCTATAAATCGTATCGAATCTGTTTAGTAATGTCAAGATGCTTAGCCCGCATATTGCATGAAGAATTGCATGCGCGTGGGATAAGAAGTTGTAGAACAATGGTGTTGTGTAGTAGTTGAAGATTATTTGGTAAATACAGTTTGTAATATGGTTCCAGAAAAGAAAAGATGCATGCAATTCTTC
>JAQBFJ010000185.1:0-11855 GCA_032123435.1 Verrucomicrobiota bacterium | reverse complement strand
GGCAGGAATTACAAGGATATGGGGACAGAAAGACATTCACCACAGAGGACACGGAGAATATAAAGGCCGAGGTTACATCAAATCCTGTATTGCAAAAGCAATCCATGATTTGATGCAACGTTGTTGTCATGGAGCAGACCTCGGAGATTACCTTCTCCCCCTTGCAGGTTGTTGATTTAATTTGAGACGTCAGTCCCAAATTAAATCAACTCTCTTCTCTCATCTTTCTCCTCCGCCTCATACCCTCGGGGACTCGAGGCGGGGACGCCGGGTGGTAAACATCTCTTCCCCATCAAAACTAAGGCACTGCCCATGTCTGTTCTTTCAGCTCTTTTATGGATGCGAATGAATACTCGCCGCCGGCTGTCCGCAAAAGAACCGTTGAACCCGATATTTCTATCTGCATCCGTTCGTCCGGCGACCGCGCCCGTATAATATTCGCCAGTAGAATAGATTTTTCCAGACCGTCACCTCGCTCATAGTTCCAGACTTCATCAGGCTGGGCAAGCCGGCCCGGTTCATCATATATGGAGTCGTTTGCCATGCTGTTGATCTTTTTCACAATCTCATTCACGTCCATCTGCCTGGCACCTTCTGTGGAAACCGGGTTCCGCTGTACCGCAGCAATTAGAAACGGATCTGATTCGGTCCGCTTAAGATCACGATACGCGTAAAACGCCAGATCAGCCATGGTGTTCTCCCCGCGAATACTTTCCAGCCTGTCTACAATCTCCTCTCTACTCATGTCTATGCCTATCTCAAGCGATGCTTCTTCAGGACTGAATTTCTTGCCGGAAGCTTCAGGAAGTTGTGGTTTAATATGACAAAAATTCATCAAACCAGCCATAACCTTGTCGCGATGCAGACATTCTGAAACAAACTGTTCTTTCAATTTTTCAACATCATCGGCAACATCCAGGTTAATACTGTTCATACGCACGAAATCTTCGAGATCATTAAATTTTATTCTGTTCGGAAGAGGACTACAGGCAAATTCTTCTCTGTCAATTTCCGCAAGCAGTTTGTCCCTTGTATTATCCGCAAGACTGTATGGACTTCCGTTCTCATATGAGAACGCGCGTTCCGCCTGAATATAATGGTCTGCTCCGTGTATTTGACATTTGATCTGAAAGCATTTCTGCAGATCCGGACTATGTCTGAGAAAATTGCCCAGTATATCATGACTGAGTTTTACTTTCAGAAACTCGCTTAGTCTGTCCCTGAAACGGGCATACACGCCGGGATTAATTGTTGCCTGCTCGTAAACGGTGTGTATCCACCCTGTCTCATGCGCTACGATGGTAATTCGTTCGTTTTCCAATGCCCGTCTTGCCTGCGCGGAAAGCGCCGTGCCGTTGAACCACATGTTTTTCGTTACAATGCGTCTGTTATTGGTAAGAATACCATCTTCAATATCCATAAAATTCTGCGAATGCAGGGGTGTAGCCATGAGGTAAATATCCTTCAGCGGAATACGGCATATTACGAAAAGAGCTGCCGCATAAAGAGCAGCCAGAGAAACGCATTCGCCTGCTCCCGTCTGATAATTCGGCTTATGCTCAAACGCGTCCATGGCTTCTACTGTTTCGGTCTTCCAGTAGGGAATAACATTGCCTCCGTATTTATCCAGTCCGAAATGCGTTCGAATATCAATGTCAAAATAGTACTTGTCCCCCTCGTATCCGAACAACGCGTTGGATTGCGCTAATGTGTCTTCATTGATAAAATTCCTGAACCTGGCAAGCTCCTTCTCCGTGCTTGTTAAACCCCATGTTTCCAGGTCCAGATTGAACATGTAATGATCCATTATATACTGCTTCAGTCGCGTAATACGTCTATACGGCTTCATTTTATTAATACCACGAAACCATGGGTCATCACGCCATCGCCAGATGCGTGGAGACATGATATTGGCCAGCACAAGGCTGTACATCAGCTCTGGAAAAATAAAAACTTCCATGTCGGACAGAGTCACTGCCGATGACTTCCGTTCAATACTTACCAATTCTTCTTCCGTTTTGTTCATGCCTTCTCCGGGAAACTAAAACACTCAGACCGTCCACTCTCTGCCGAAACGCTACCGTTCGCGTTAACCACCATTCTGAACCTGCCCTTCTTGAGCAGGTCTATAAGTTCTTTTTCAGAGGACGGTGTTTTATTTAGAATATTATAGTATTTACCAAAAACCGTACTGTCGTGCGCGTCAGAGTTGCTTAAAGCGTTCACATCCAGATACGAAATAATTTCAAGGATCTGTTCAGCAGATTCGACCGGTGTATGCGGCGAATACGCTTCTATCGCGTCCGGTGTAAATTGTTTCAGATCCAGTCTGACATTCTGATGATTGCGAAACGGATGCGCTACCGCAATGAACCCGCCATTTTCTCTGGTAAACGCATGCAGTTCCGGATATGACCAATCTATTGTTTCCAGCCTGCTGTCGTTAATGCCAAGAATTATTACATCCTCTTCATCAACTGTTAATTCAATACCGCCAAAAACACGGAACGGCGCGTATGTGTCGTTCAGCCTTTTGATAGTATCCACGGGCGCGAGCCGTCTGTGATCCATAAAAACAATAGCGTCCAGCCCTGCCTGTATGGCGGCGTGTATTTGTTCCACTTCAGACGCTTTGCCGCAGGCCGATCTATCGCTTGTATGAACATGAAGATCTATTTTCATGTTTTCCTTTAAAATATGTTTGCACACACCCCTGCTGACCCATACAGCAGGGCGCGTTGGAAATTATTGCCTTCTGCAACAAGGCCGGACGCCGACTGTTCGCCCTATTCTTCCGTCCCGATCGCGTACCAGTTGATCTTTCTGGTCAAACACATTACTACCGCAAGTATTATGAAAATACCTATACTGCCGAGTAACAAGGCGAAATTCTCAAGTTGCAGAACAATATAAAGATATACGTAAAGTATCGTCAACACACTGCCCACTACCAGCGCAAGCACGTTTTTCCTGAGCACACCTTTGGCATAGCCGGTTATCAGAAGAATGGTGGCAATACTTGCCAGTGCATAACCCTTCCCGAATCCCGTATGTTCCGAAATGGAAATCAATAACGTGTAAAATACGGTCAGGGCCAATCCTATCAGTAAATACTGCAGTGGATGTATGCTCAGTTTATTCATTATTTCAGCAAAGAAGAAAACCATGAATGTAAGACTTATGAACAGAACGGCGTATTTGGCCGTTCTGGTCGATTTCTGATACGCGTCGTTAGGAACAAAAAACTTAACGCCAAAAGCCGAATCAGCAATCTTGTACCTGTTCCCTTTCCAGCATTGCGGATAATTTCTGTTGAGATGCAGTACCCGCCAGCGGGCATTGAATCCATCCTCATTGATTTCCCGTTCCGCCGGCAGAAAACTTCCGTCAAAACTCGGACTGCTCCATGTCGACGAAAGAGAAACACTTGTGTCTTTGCCCGCCGGCACAAAATAAAGATATTGACTTCCGTTCAGATCAAGGCTTACGTCAAAAGAAAGCTTCTCCTTTTTCCCGGCAGTCTTCAGCTTGACATGAATTCCGGACGTGAATATATCCGTTGTCTCTATGCCCGGATTCATTGCCATATCCATGCCGTCTATTCTTATATTCACGTTCTCCTTGACGCCTTTCATGTCGGAAATGCCCATTGCAAGAAACGCGCGGGACCAGATAATGTCTTTTCTGGAAATGCCCTGTTCTTCAAGATCAGGATATAAAAACAGACCGGTCAGTCTTAATTTCGCATTGTATAACACCGTTTCATACAAGCCTCTGTGCCGAATTTCCGGACTTAGTTCTCCTACAACATCCAGTTTGTCCGGCAAAATATGAAAATATCTCGTGTACACAGTTGTCTTGCCATCACCGGTTTTTACCGTTTCTTCATAGGGCAAGGTGATTATCGGACCTGATATCGTCTGCGCGGTTCCCCATTTGGCACCTATTTCTTCAACAACCGCATCCTGTCTGCATTCCCGTTCCTTGATTAAATTCCTGACCATCGCGGTAGGAATCAGAAGCACGAGAATAAGGAAGCCGACAGCAAAAACCTTGAAAGTTACCGAGCTCCGAATAACTGTCGTCATTTTGCTGAATTCACCTTTGTTTTCAG
Organism: Verrucomicrobiota bacterium; assembly: GCA_032123435.1. GTDB lineage: Bacteria > Verrucomicrobiota > Kiritimatiellia > UBA8416 > JAQBFJ01 > JAQBFJ01. Next base: position 7,741 of record JAQBFJ010000185.1, on the reverse strand, counting down.
TTAAATTGTTCCTGTCAAACGGCGGCGGCCCTGAGGAATCTTCATACATAAAAACCTTCCTTTTTTATTACTACGTTCTGGCAAATATTCTGCCACATCTTTGGGATAATCAACGTTTTGTCAACAACTTAGAGTGAAATGGTCTCCTTTTTCAACACCCAATATCCAATTCTCTTTAATCCGTCTCTATCCCGTCATCCTGCCTGCCCGCATTGCCTGCGGCTTCAAACGCTACAGGCGGGTCTAAAACTCCCCTTCCCCATCAGGAAAACTGTTCAAGAAATCTGCCGATATTTTTATCCAGATTTCTTGGACTATCTCCCTCTTCATCCTGCTTGCCACGGCGTAGCACGCTATTGCGACCGAAGCCGGGCTTACCTCGTCGAATCCGCCTCAGGCGGAGAAGTCGGGTCTATCCTGCCGCGCCTCGCCGAAGCTTTCTTGCGAAGGCGGGTTATCCTGTCAAAATTCCCTTTCCCTCTTCAGCAAGGCTTCTTTATGCCTATACCGCGCCGCACGCGCAGAACCAGTCTTTCTCAGTGCCAAATATATAATGACCGCATTCCTGACAGATTAATGCAACCCGTTTCCTCTCGAACGGAACAGTCAGTTTGCCTTTTGTTAATAAGGCCTCCACTTCTTTCATCTCTATCGCCCAACTCGCGTTTCCCCACGGCAATGCCTCGATACATATCAGGTTAGTGAAATTCATTTGCGCCAGAACACGCCCGAATGCAGACCAGTTAATCGTGCCGTATGGCGGCTGTAAATGTTGATCCGCTACGCCGCCGTTATCATGGAGGTGGAAAGCAATAATACGATCGCGAAGAACGGCAAATGAATGATCAACTCCTTCGCCTGAAATATGCGCATGGCCCGTATCAAAGCATACCCCGAGCCATGGTGATGCAATATCATCTACTATCCGGCGCAGGTTTCCACTGTCACAGCCCGGATAACCTGGCGGCAAATTCTCCAGCGCAAGTTTCATGTTGAGCTTTTCCGCTAGACCAAGCAATTTTCCCAGACTGCCAGATATTATCTTTTCCATCTCCGGAATTTCATGCGCCTCAGCAAGAGTGCCGGCATGCACTACCACATGATGCGCCCCTGCCAAAGCGGCGTGTTCCAGCAGTTTCTTGTGATTATCTATTGCCTTTTCCCGGACATCTTTATCCAGACCCGAAAGAGAGTCTTCACTGTCCAGTGGGGCGTGAACCGCGCAAATGTTTATTCCCTTTTCCCGAAAATAATGTGCCACAGCCTTGATACGCGCTTCGGTTTCAGACATCATGAAAGTAGGCCCAAGCTCAACGGCAGTTACCCCGTCAGCAGAAAGCTTATCGGCCGTTCTTTCGGGATCAGTAAGCGTCCATATGGAAATCATGAATTTCATCGTCCTGATAAGTATCACCAATCAGAACGCTCTATTCAAGATTGAATATGACATCTCAACAGATTTACCATTTGCCGCTCCAGCCAAAATCATGTAGAGTTAATCGTAGAAAAACAGGAGAAGTCCATATGCAGGCATCAGAAAACCAGTTGAATAAAGCCAGGTTCTGGAAAAAATTCCTGCGCTTGACCCGCGGACGCGTCCCCGTTCTGCGCACACTGGAAGTCATCCTGCAGGAAGAAACCGACGATTCCTTCAAGAAAACTCTTTCTTCCATTCTTTCGGACGTGGAAAAAGGAACAAGCCTGCAACAGGCGCTCGGAAAACACCCCGCCGAATTTTCTGCTTCTATATTGGAATTGATCAAAACAGCCGAAAAATGCGGAGCATGGGATGAAATCTTGCAGGAAGTAACAGACGGTCTTGAGGAAGGAACATTCCATTGATCCCGGTCAGCCAAAGCGTTTCAGTTGAACCTAATCTGCTGTTAGGAGGAAATATCTATGCCTGAACGAATTGCCAAACATACAATCTCCGGGCTTGCCAAGAATGAACCCGGCGTACTTGCCCAGATTTCTGAAGAATTTAAACAGTATAATGTCAACATCAAGAGTATCTCAGCAGGTGAAACAGAAAACCCGAAAACTTCCCGTATTGTCATCTGTGTGGAAGGTCATGATAAAGAAGTCCGGAAAATTATGACCGATCTACAGAAATGCAAAGCTATAATTTCCATTGATGATCTGAGCAGACGTCATTTCATTGACCGCGAACTGGCCCTGATCAAAGTCCGGGTCAATGATGAAACCACACCAAGAGTAATGCAGATTATCGAGATATTCGGCGCCCAGGTTGTCGATATGGGAGAGGAAACCATTACGGTGGAGCTGACGGGTAACGAAGAAAAAGTCGACGCGATTATCAAGATGCTGACCCCATATGGCATTCGCAGTCTATGCCGAAGCGGCGTGATCGCCCTCAAACATGGCGATGAAATTTAGGCGGAGTTTCTTTTATGGAAAGAATACGCTCTCTCGACCATCTGGTCGAATCAACCGAAAAGCTGAAGACCAATCCGCGTCTCGCGTTGACCGCCGCGCATGATGAAACCTCCATAAAATCAGTGCTGGACGCCGCCAAGGCAAATATGGTTGATCCTGTTTTCATCGGTGATAAGACAAAAATAAAAACCATCTGCGCCTCCAGCTTCATCGATATCAGCCGCATAGAAGTAATTGACGAACCTGATGATACGGAAGCCTGCTATCGCGCCGTGGAAATGTATAAAAAGGGACAAATTGATCTCATTATGAAAGGCTTGTTAAATACAAGTACCCTTTTGCGCACCGTCCTCGATAAGGATCGCGGCATGCCGCCCAAAGAAGTTCTGAGCCATGTCGCAGTCTGTTTCCCGCCGAATTACGGCAAACTTCTGTTCATAACCGATGCCGGCGTTAATATCAGCCCCAATTTCCAGCGCAAAATAGGAATCATTAAAAACAGCGTAGAACTCGCCAGGGTACTAGGAGTCGCAAAACCTAAAGTGGCCATGCTGGCGGCAATCGAAAAGGTAAACCTGCCCGCAATGCCGGCAACGCTTGATGCCGCGCTCCTGGCAAAAATGAGCGGACGCGGCGCGTTTAAAAACGTTACAATCGCGGGTCCATTCGCGCTCGATAACGCCATATCAAAAGAGGCGGCAAAACATAAAAAAATCATCCAGCCGGTTGCCGGCGATGCCGATATCCTTTGCGCGCCCGACATTGAAGCAGGTAATATCCTGTACAAAACCATTTCCATTATCGGCGGTCTGCAGTTTGCCGGCCTGGCCATGGGTTCCATAATCCCGCTGGTAATATGCAGTCGATCTGATTCAGACAAAACAAAATTTTACTCAATCGTGCTGGGCGCTTATTACTCATATATGACTAAACACAAAAATGGCAAAAAGCCGTGAACGTCCTCGTAATTAATCCTGGATCAACTTCAACAAAACTCGGCCTCTTTACGCATATATCCTGTGAATGGAAATCCAATATTTCACATTCCAAAACCGGTAATCAAATATGCTCTTCTTTTCAAGAAGAAATAGATTCGCGCAAAAAATTGATCCTCACCGAACTCCAACGGCATAACACCAAACTGACCAGCCTGAACGCGGTTGTTTCGCGCGGCGGATTACTCGCTCCGCTTGAAAGCGGAACCTATACCATAAATAAAACTATGCTGGCCGACCTGTTCTCATGTAAATACGGAAAACACGCCAGTAATCTAGGCGCAATAATAGCCGCAGAACTGGCGGCTTCAACTGAAATTCCATCGTTTATTGTTGATCCGCCGGCTGTGGATGAACTGGAACCTGTTGCCAGAATTTCGGGTTTACCGGAAATTGAACGAAGAAGTCTGTTTCACGCACTGAATCAGAAATCAGCCGCTCGCGCTTGTGCCTTGAAACTAGGAATAAAATACGAAGACAACAGTTTCATTGTCGCCCATATGGGCGGCGGGATTTCCGTCGGAGCGCATAGAAACGGACGCGTGATAGATGTTTCAAACGCGCTTGACGGCGAAGGCCCCATGAGCCCGGAACGTTCAGGCGCTCTGCCCGTTCATAAGGTAGTCTCTTCCATAGCACAGGGCACGGCAACGCCTGAACAATTCATGAAAAAAATAACGCAAATCGGCGGAATGTACGCATATCTCGGAACAAACAATATGACCGAAGCTATGAACCGAGCCGATAACGGAGACGCGCATGCCAGACTCGTGATAGAAGCCATGGCATATCAGACTGCCAAAGAAATCGGCGCCATGGCTGCGGTTCTACGCGGCAATATCAGCGCCATCGTACTGACTGGTGGACTTGCAGAGAATAGTTCATTTACAAAGATGATAATTGAACAAACACAATTCCTGGCGGAGATCATGATAATACCGCAGGCGGAAGAAGAAGCACTCGCCGCGGGTGCACTTAACGTTCTGCAGGGAAAAGAGCAGGCCCGCGAATATTGTTCAGGTTAACATGCGGCCTGCACGATTTCCCGTAAGCCTGCCGCAAGCCAGTGTTATCTCACCATTGACTATAACGTAATTTATGCCTTCGGCCAGTTTGTGCGGATCAGCGTATGTGGCTGCGTCACGCACCTTTCCAGAATCAAATATAACAATATCCGCCCAAGCCCTTTTCCTGATAATACCACGCTGTTTCAATCCAAACTGATCCGCCGGCAATGAAGTCATTTTTCTTACAGCTTCGGGCAGACTTACCAATCCTTCGTCCAGAACCATCCTGAGAAACCGCGGGAAACTGCCATAAGCGCGCGGATGAGGATAATCATGACTCAACGGACCAGAAACAGAACGCAAAGAAGCATCCGTCCCTATCATTACATAAGGTTCCGCAAGGATTCTTCTCATATTATCCTCACTCATTCCGAAAAAAAACGCGCTTGTCTTCAATTCATCCGTCTCTATTAAATGTAATGCCGCCTCAACCGGATCCGTCTCCAGGATTTCAGCCACTTTCACCAGAGACATTCCGCGAAACTGTTTATTGTCGGGATGATGCGTCGATCCCACCATGACCGAGTTCCAATCATCCGCATCCCTGCCTTTGGCAACATCTTCCTTTAACCGTTTTCTCTCAGACGCATCTTTTAATCGTTCAAGGATTTTTTCCTTGCCGCCTTCCTGCGCCCAGGCTGGAAAAATAACGTCCAGTTCCGTACAGCCGGACGTATATGGATACCTGTCGGCAGCAACCGATATGCCGCGCGCGCGCGCGTTCCTGATAAGCTCCAATGCTTTATCTATCAGATTCCAGTTGTTCCGACCCGAAGTTTTGAGATGCGAGATTTGTGCTTTTACCTGCGCCTTTTCGGCAATTAAAATTATTTCGTTCAATGCCTCCAGAAGATGCGATCCTTCATTGCGCATATGACTGGCATAAACACCGCCATGTCTCCCCGCTGTTGCGGCCAGAACGGCCAATTCTTCGCAGGGCGCGTACATTCCAGGCGCGTAAATCAGTCCGGAACTGAACCCTTTTCCGCCTTCTTCAAGACCTGCCTCCAATAGACACACCATTTTACGCAGTTCGGAATCGGTTAATGGCCTGTTCTCATATCCAGCCACACCCCTGCGTAAAGTGTTATGCCCTATCAATAATACAACATTCGGGGCGGGCCGAACCCGTTCAAGCAATTCACGATACTCAGCTACACTGCGCCAATGTCCCGGATATTCCTTGTCGGACCAATCGGAAGGTACGCAATTCTCATCCACTATCGGAGCGGAAGATGCGCCGCAATTACCGACTACTTCCGTAGTTATCCCTTGATAGATCTTGCTTTGCGCGGATGGCTCTATAAGTAAATACGTATCGGAATGAGAATGCGCGTCAATAAAACCGGGACAGACATAATCGCCATCGGCATTAACTTTAACAACAGACTCAGCATCAGCCAATATGCCGATATCCGCTATTTTCCCATCGATAATTCCAACATCAAGCTTCTCCGGTTCAGACCCGGTGCCGTCAACAACCTTTCCATTGATAATGACCATGTCGAACATGAGCACCTGCCTTAATCTTCATCGTCGTCTTCATCGTCATCATCATCGTCATCATCATCGTCTTCTTCGTCGTTATCTTTCTCATCTTCGGCTTCATCAGGGCGCGTATCACTGGCGACCGGCTCTTCTTTCGAATCCGGCTGGCCCTTTGAGCGGGGCTGTCCACCCAGCATGACAACTACTTCTTCCTGCACGGTTTCCAGCTGATCAAGCTGCAGGCGCGGATCGGCAATAACAAATGTCTCTCCCGTCTTGCGATGCTCATATATCCGAACCATAACACCATCATCACGCACTTGAACATCTCGTTCCACCAGAACTTTCTTGCGTTCAAGCATTACCGCAAGGATATAAATGATGTTGATCTGCGATCTGTCCTCATATTCCATCAGCCGACGCAAAAGCGATTCGGCGCTTTCTTTCTTCAGCGGCTCTTCAGGCTTGGGTGGCGGTTTTTTGTACAGGCCGCGCCATATACTATAGGATGAATGCGAAGCCGCGATCTTTTCCCAGCATTTCTCACAGAAGTCGGATCTTTCATATCCCTGTTCATTGAACATCAGCGCGGCAAAGTAGTGTTGCTTATCCTCGAAAAGTGTTTGACACCCTGTACATTCATCACCGCGCGGCTTTATGTCCCAATCCTGATTCATGTTTTTATTAACCTTATCCGCGCGTTAATCACTGACTACCCGCGCGTTCATGTCATACTCGTTCTGGGAAGTGTACTTTACCGTAACAAATTTGCCAATGTCTTCTTTACAAGCGCCATCAATAAATATCTCACCATCCACTTCCGGCGCGAGCCTCATTGACCGACCGATAATACCGTTTTTTTTCTTTCCGCTCGTCCGTTCCAGCAGGACATCCGCTTGAGTCGCAAGAAAAAGACGCGCTTTCTTATCCACTATTCTTTTCTGTGCCAACATAAGATCGTTACGCCTCCTCTCACCTGTCGTCCGCCTGGGTCTGCTGGTCATATCAAAAGCCGGCGTGCCTTCTTCCGGTGAATAAACAAACACGCCTAGATGATCGAATTCCATTTCCTTTATGAATGACAAAAGATGCTCGAAATGCTCCTTCTTTTCACCCGGAAACCCTGAAATACACGTCGTCCTGAGCGCAATATCAGGAATCATTTTGCGTATCCTTTCAACCATTCCGCTCAGGTTTTTAACCGTATCAGCACGACCCATGGCCCGTAATATCTCCGGATGACTATGCTGAATTGGAATATCAAGATAATGACAAACCTGAGCTGTTTCAGACATGGCGCCAAGAAGCTCATCAGTAATATTCGATGGATAACCATACAGCAACCTGATCCAGAACTTGCCCCCTATACGGCCCAGCGCGCGAACAAGATCAGTAAGTCCGATATTATTTTTCAGATCACGCCCATATACGGTGCTGTCCTGCGCGATTAAATTCAGTTCCTTTATTCCGCCTGCAAGGAGTTGTTCCGCTTCTTTCACAATCGCGCTGATTGGCCGTGATCTATATTTTCCCCTTATCTGCGGTATTGCGCAAAATGAGCAATGATGATTACAGCCTTCAGCAATCTTTAAATAAGCATAAGGTGCGCCAGTAAAAACAAGCCCCGGAATAACCGGCTCAAACAACATGTTCGGCGTTTTGGAAATTTTCGTTACGTTCCGCTTACCGGCATAAAGAGTTTTTACTACGTCAGCTACCTCGCTCAGCTCGTTGAGCCCTATGAACGCGTCTACTTCGGGCAGGCTGGCCACCAATTCCTTTTTATATCTCTGC
>JAQBFJ010000184.1:0-11724 GCA_032123435.1 Verrucomicrobiota bacterium | reverse complement strand
GTGTTCGTGGGAATTGCGGGATTGAGGACGTAGGGAAAATTCGTGGTGCCTCCCGGGTCAATCACGCGCAGGTCGAGGTCATTAACGAGTTTAGGCGAAGTGTCGTCGAGCATGGATGTTGGTTCGGCCGGCGGGTCTATCCAGCACAGGGTTGCCTTGATCGGATCGGACTGGTTCCATATGAAGGTATAGGAGTGTGTCATATTTGACGGTGTCAGCATGGTTTCTCTGAAATTGCCGGCATCTGGAAATTCGCTGATAGTCTCTATAAGATCTGCGGCAGTTTTGGTATTCATTAGGCCCCAGCCGAAGACATAATCCGGGCCTGAGTTTCCGAGGTCGTCGGCTGTATGCAGGATCAATCCTTTCAGGCTGCAGCTCAGCATGTGCTGGGTGGGAAATATTTGTGTGTAATAGTCGAGCAGTAGAGCGGCTGAGCCGGCGGCGTTTGGTGTTGACATGCTTGTACCTGTTTTAGTGCCGTACGAGGTGTTTCTGGTTGCAATGCATGAATAGAGACTGTTGCCGTTGGCGACTATGTCGGGTTTTATACGGCCGTCATCTGTTGGCCCCCAACTGCTGTAAGTTATCATTACAGCTTTGTTCAGAGATCTTGTTCCATTGGAAACGGCGTCGTCCACGGCGCCGATGGTCATGAGGTTTTTAGCGTTAGCTATATCCGGCATGGTGTCGAATCCGCCGTTATCCCAGTTGTCGCTGTATGGATCGGTGCCGGAATCGTACGTCTTGGATTTCCAGCCGTTATCGTAATATGAAAATGTTTGACCTGGCGAAGGTGCCTGATCGCCTCTATCGTTACCGGCTGATTTAAATGGCAGGAAATATGGGGCATTCCAGCACAATTCGTCCCAGTCGGCGGTTGACCATTCATAAATGCCGAAATTGACGGACTCACGTTCGCCCCATATGCCGTACCATTTGGTGGGGTATGTGGTATAATCCCATCCGCTTTTATGTCCGTAGGAATGGTTGGAAATCTGTACGGTTGATGTTTCGCCCGGGACGGCCATGGCTCTTGATGTCATTTCCGACAGATCCAGGTTCCATTCGTAACTGTTGATTAATGCTGATGGCGCCATTCCCTGTGCGTTGGCGACTATGCCGCGGGCGGCAATGGTTCCGGCGACATGAGTGGAATGGTCGTTCAGCGCGGCTCCGTCCATTATGGTCACGCGGCCTGCGAGTTCCTGATGCGTTGTGCGGACACCGCCTTCGTCCCATACGCATATGGTTATGTTCGTGCCGTTGGCGTTATAGGGAGGTGTATTGCGTATAAGATCGGCGGCGGTCGAAATAGCTGCCTGCGCGTTTTCCGTTTGATATGTGTAGACACGGCCGTTTTTGATGGCCATCAGGCCGTTTGTTGTATCCCATCCTTCATCGCGGGCACGTTGGAGGGCGGTTTCTTTTTCGATCTGTTGTCGGCGTGAAAGTTTTTGGACGATTTGCTGGCGCACAAAGGGATCGGCCAGTGGGGTTGGAATGAGCAAGCTGTTAGAGGGGGAGGTCTTGATTGTTTCTGGTTTATTGTTGTAGAGATCTGAAGGTTGTGGCGGCATTGCATTATTAGGAGGTATAGCTGCAGGCCGGTTTGTGATGCTTATGTTGGTTTGTATGTTCTGCGTTGAGGCTGTTGATTGGACTGTTTGCGTTGTTTCCTGCAGTGTGCTTTTGCGGCGCCATGGGCGGCTGTTTTCATTTAGTCTAATCCTGTTTTTTCTTTGAAAGTTTCTGGATGTTGATGTTGGTGGTTTTTTGATGTCTGTAATATGCTCGTAGAGCTTTTGGAGCGCGAGCAAAGACAGTGCCATGATGATACAAAGCGCGATTATATATGATTCTCTTTTCATTTTATGATTGCCATCAAGTATAGCAGAACCATGCCGGGGTGGAAAGAAGAATGGTCAGTGGCATGGGCAGGTGGCAGGGGGGAGTTTTTGACAGGATCACATGATTGACGAGATTGATGAAGAACAGGATGCGTTAAAATCTCAATGGGATTATTCAATCCCATTGAGATTTTAAAGCCCATCTTGGATCTGTGGCCTTGCCCCGTCCTCGGCCCTGAGGGTCTAACGCGAATCTCGCATGAAAATCAGCAAGGAGGTCGGGCAAGTAGTAGGCCAATATCCGGGCTAATTCTCTTTTCTGCCGTTCCTGATAACGCGGCATCTGCTTTGTTGCGAGAGGTCCGCAGTATGTTTCGTCGCAGATGTTTAGAAGAGGGTCATTTCTATGATTTATATGCGGCTCGGCATGGATAGGAGCCGACGGTTCGCAGGTTGACGCATGTTTTTTTAGCTTTTGCCATTGCTCGTTTTACGTTTATCTGTGTTGGCGTGCCCTGGATATCGACGAGAAAAGCGTACTCACGCGGGCAACCGCGTATAGGTCTGGAGATGATTTTTGAAAGATTCACGTTTTCGTTTCGGAATGCTTCCAGGAATGTGCAGAGGCTTCCCGGTTGATTTGGCAGGTTTACTGCAAAAGTTGTTTTTGTGGGTGCGGATATTTTTTTCGCGGTGTGACGGATGGCGAGGAATACGGTTATATTCGGTACATCCGCCTCGACGGGGTAATGGATAACGTCCAGATTATATATGCCCGCCAACTTGCGGCAGCCCAGTGCGCCGGCGGATTTTTCGCCGGATGCCCGTTGTGCGGCTACGGCTGTGCTTGTTACTGCGCGTCGGTCGACATTTGGCAGGTGTCGTTTCAGCCATGTGACGCAGTGTTCCAGTGGCGCGAAGTGAGAATAGAGGATTTTGATTTTTTCTCCTTTACGTCCAAGCAGTGCCAGTTTGACATCGAGAGACAATTCTTCTTCAATCAGGAAGCGTGGTTTATTGGCGAGTAGGATATCGACGGTTTCATAGATTGCGCCTCCGGACGAATTTTCTATGGGAACGATTCCGCGGCGTGATGGTTTTGCAGCTACGTATGAGCATACGTCGAGAATGGTTGTCATAGGGATGAACTTATTATTTCGGCCGTATTTTTTTTCAGCGACGAGATGTGAATAGGTACCTGGCGGGCCGAGATAAGCGATTTCAGTGCTAGCCATATTTTTCTCCAGATTTGACTGCAATTTCAGATTCAGGGTGATACATTATCAGCTTGTGGTAATTAAGTCAAAAGAGGATTTGTGATGTGAGTGATTATGTAAACGTGGTGAAGCAGAAGCAGATTGTTGAGCGCATGGAGAAACTGGGTGTTCAGGAAAAGGATTTAGTTGAGAAATTCATACTTGGATCCGGCGGTGGTGGTCAGAAGCTCAACAAGACATCGTCCTGTGTTTATTTAAGGCATACACCCACAGGGATTGAGGTTAAGTGTCAAAAGACACGTGGCAGGGCGATGAATCGTTTTCATGCGCGGCGTGAATTATGTGATCACATTGAAGAATTGGTGGAAGGTCAAAAAAGCGCGCGGCAACAGAGAGAAGAGAAGATCAGGCGTCAGAAGAGGAGGCGTTCAAGGCGGCAGAAGGAGAAGATGCTTGCGGGCAAGCATAAGCAGTCGGAGAAGAAAAGTTTGAGAGGGCCTGTTATACGGGAAGAATAATGAGGTAAATTTTGCGCTTGATAATAGTAAGCGAGGCGTTAGTATCTGTATTCTTTCAATTTTGAGGGGGCGTGGCGCAATTGGTTAGCGCATCAGATTGTCGATCTGAGGGTTGCGGGTTCGAGCCCCGTCGCTCCCGCCATCCTTCGCTCTGCGACCGTCTATGGCGGTCTTGAGCTACGGATGGCAAGCCCTTCGAAGTACAAGACGAAGTCGCAGGACGTAGAAGGGCAGGCCTCAACAACATTAGCGCGAAGGATGGCGCCTTTCGAAGCTTTACAAAGTAGGGGCGCCGCGCGCAGTAAGGCAAAGCGACAATGCATTAGTGTCTAATGGAAAGCGAGGGCTTTCTTGAAATCATCATGTTCAAAAGCAGAAGACATACGTTCTATTTCGTGGTTTGCCAACCCCATTCCGGACGCCTCCAGGCGCCAGCCTGCTACAGATGCAACAACCTCACGGCAGATCTCCTTGGCCTTCTGCAGTGTAATGCGAAAATACTCCGCGACTTCAACCACTCTCTCAAAAGATGCATTCTGGTCCGTCTCGTCAATGCAGGTTGACAGAATCCTGGGTTTTATATCGGTGGGGGTTGGATTTATGTCATACGCTGGCGACAAAGTCCATCCGGCGAATCCGGCATAAAGAAAACCATGGTTGCGCATGTGATCATCGGTATTTGAAATCAGGACTGTAAACAACATGCGGCGCCAAAGTTCAGAAAGATCCTTTTTAGGCCTGATGCCGACCATATTTATGGCATCGGCAAGCTCGAGATAACTTCGCGATTCCTGATCTTTCCCGCCAATCATGCTCATGGCTGACAGAAATGGAATGCGTCGGCTTCCGCATCTGTCAAAACGCTGAAGGATCAGCACTGATTTGCCCGCTATCTTTTCAAAACGCCTTGGGCTTGTGGCAATGCGGGCATTCTCGGCGAGATTCAGCGCGACAGCCTCCCACGAGACTACATCGTATTCGTCATTCTTCTGCGGAAACTTGGCAATGGCAAGACTGCCGTCCTTGTCGTGTATGGATGCTTTTGGTCTGGCTCCTCCCAATGAAGACCCGGGGGCCAGCAAGAGGCGAAGATCATCATCACTTTCATCATTCAAATCAATATGTTCGACTGCAGACAATAGTCGCGGCAGTTCGATTAGTGGCGGTATGCTGAGAGGGTCGTTCGACAGAAACGGCCCCCCTTTCTTTATCGCAAAACGAAGCGCACCCTGACGAGCTTCATCATGAACGCGCAACAGATAATCAACTTCTGACAGCGAAACCGGGGCTCTGCCTCTCTTTTGCGCCTCTCTCCTTGCAGCACGCCGCATCAGTAGACGACCCCATCGATCAGGCGCAGAATCTCCTATGGCACCGAACAAAGCCTTGTTGTCTTCCGTATGATACGATTCCTTCCCAAGGCGCAGAGCTGGCTCCAACGGGAACTTTTCCGGGTTGCCAAGCCATTCTTCATCATATTGGAATGACGCTGCCTGCCGTGATTCACGGTTATGCATCCAGAGACGCCCAACGTAATGAGCGTGACCTCGTAAATCCGCATAGATATGAACAGCGCTGCTCATTGACTACTCCTCTATGCTTGGGTTGCGGCGGATGCGCTTGGGAAGAGCCTCATCTGTCAGTATCAATCCGAGACTATCATGAGTGACATCAGCCAGATCAGATAACCTTTGTAACATGCCCAAAGCAAACAAGAGCTTTGCATACGTTCCGAACGCTACTCCAGGATCTCCCTTCTCAGCCTTCGACAATGTGGCGCGACTTATGGAAGCCCGTTCAGACAGAACGGCTGAAGAAATACGCCTCCGCCGTCTGGCATCACAAAGATCGCGACCAAACTTCCTGAGTGCGCCCTGCACGGGGATTGGCAGCCCCTTTCTATGATCTCCTGCGTTCCATGATCTTTTCACAACAACCTCCATATAACGTCAATCAATATAGCCCTTAACCCCTATAAGGTACAGGATGCTGGACATAATACAAGCTATTTTATTTGCTCTGGATTCTTTCCAAAGGATCGTAAACAACGATATTTGAAAACTCAATCCGGCAGAGCCTTTGCGAAGAAAAGGCTCTGACACCTCCACCGCCCCATACTGCCCATGGAAACTTATCTTCTACTGGGCCGTTTTCTTTTCTCGCCGAGATCGCAGGTTCTGTTACATGATCTTGAGTTTCGGCAGATCCTGGATGTCTATCGCGCCAACGAGCTTGCCGCGCTTGTCAACGACGAGCAGATCATCAATGTTATGGTCCTCGTATATTTTAAGGACATCGACGGCAAGTTGATCTTGAGTAACGGTGATGGGTGATCTGGTCATTATTTCTTCTGCTTTGACGTTGAGCAGGTTATCGTGCTGTCCAATATGTCGGCGCAGGTCGCCATCTGTGATGATGCCCATTACCTTATTATTGTTATCAATGACAGCTGTTGATCCTGATCGGGCTTTTGTCATTGCTACCAGTGCTTCTTTCACCTTGGCGTTTTTCTTGACGCACGCAAGTCGTTCGCCCGTCCGCATAATGTCTGAGACGCGAAGAAGGAGGGCTCGTCCTATTGCTCCGCCTGGATGGAGTTTGGCATAATCTTCTTTTTTGAAGCCGCGTGCGTTCAGAAGCACCATGGCGAGCGCGTCTCCGACAGCGAGGGTGGCTGTGGTGCTTGCAGTAGGCGCCATATTGAAAGGGCATGCTTCACGTTCTATTGGGGCCAGGATGACTATGTCGCTATTCCTGGCTATGGAACTCTCAGGAAATCCGGTTATGGTAACTATTGACAGGCCGGTGCGTTTTGCGAGAGGCATGATAGAAACTAATTCTTCGGACTCGCCGCTGTAGCTTAACACGAGCAGGACATCGCCTTTGCTGAGTATGCCGAGGTCTCCGTGCATGGCCTGTGTGGGGTTAAGGATCACGCTTGTTGAGCCTGTGCTTGCCAGTGTCGCGGATATTTTCTGGGCTATATGGAGATTTTTCCCTATTCCTGTGACGACTATTTTATTTTTCTTTTCCAGGCTGACGAGCATCAGCTTTACGGCATCGGAGAAACCTTTACCCAGTTCATTACGGACTTTTGTCAGCCCCTGTATTTCCATGTCGATAATTTCACGGGCCTGTTTCAAATACTTCACGTTTTTTCTCCTTCGGGCTGATTGCGTTTTTTTCTAATTGTTTTGATGCTGGTAACAAGGATGAACAGAGCTAGTATGATCAGTACAATGCTGATGATGGACAATAGTACGCGTATCAGCGGTGTATCACCTTCCCGGCCTGTGACAAAGCAATATATGTTATAAGTTAGAGCGCCTATTGTGGTTATAAAAAGGGCTATAGCCGGCACTGCTGTAAACATGATTTTTTTCTGGTGTGTGGCAAGGTATACGGTAGCGACAATGAAAACCAGGCCTGCGATCAATTGATTTGCTGATCCGAATATTGGCCAGACGGACTGTGGGTTACCAAGTGCGAGGGCGCCGGCAAGTAGTCCGACGACTATTGTGGCGACGTATTTATTCTTCATTGGTTTAAAGTGGAATGTTTCTCCGAACAGTTCATTGGCGATGTATCGTGCTATTCTTGTAGCTGAATCGAGTGTAGTCATAATGAACGCGTTCAGCATGGTTATGCCGAGCAGTGCTCCGAAGCGTTTGCCAAGCAGACGTTCGGTTATGGCGCCGAAGCCGGTACCGAATGCGTTAAGTGCTCCTCCTCCGCCTGGTTTAAAGAAATCCTGATAGATGGCGCCTGAGGCCCCTTCGGGTATGGCTTTCCAGTATAATCCTGCGGTTACAGCGGCTACGGCCAGGATTGCCAGGGCGGATTCCAATATCATGCCGCCGTATCCGATGCGGTAAGCGTATCGCATATGCGGCAATTGTTTTGATGTTGTGCCGCTGGAGACGAGGCTGTGGAATCCGGATACGGCTCCGCAGGCTATTGTTACGAACAGCATCGGCCACAGGTATCCTTGATTGCTCTGAAATTTAACGAATGCCGGAGTCTGGAGTTCGGGGCGGGTCATGGCGAGACCGATAAAGCCGGCGGACATTCCGACGAACAGGATACCGGCTGAGAGGTGATCGCGCGGCTGGAGCAGGAGTGTTACCGGCACTACTGAGGCTATGACGGCATATACGATCAGCAGTATGGTCCAGAACTTTACGGGGTTTGCAACGGGAATAGTAATTTCCCAGAAGTATCCTAGAGTCAGGAGGCCGGCCAGAAGAATCATTCCGATGATGGTACAGACGGCGGTACTTGTGGAGGTATGGTACATCAGGTATCCAATAAAGATTGCCACCACGATGAGGCCGAGTGTTGGCGCGACAACCTGCGGAGCGGCCACGAGTGTTTTGGCGGCGGCGGACGCGAATAGGGCGACTACCAGGATAAGGGCCAGGAACGCGAATATGCTGAACATGATTCTTGCATTTTTGCCCAGTACAGATTCCGTTACAGAGGCGATGGACAAGCCCTTATGTTTTACGGAAAGCACCAATGCGATGTAGTCGTGTACCGCGCCGAAGAGTATACCTCCGCCGACGATCCATATTACTGCAGGCAGCCAGCCCCAGCACAGGCATGCGAGTACGGGTCCGATAATAGGTGCTGCGCCAGCTATGGATGCGAAGTGGTGTCCGAACAGGACGGCCCAGTGTTTTGCCGGGACGTAATCGACGCCGTCATTCATGGTTACGGCTGGTGTTGCTTCGTTCAGGTCCAGGCCTATCCATTTCACTATACGGGGTCCATAAAACAGGTATCCGGCAATAAGGGTCAAGAGTGCTATTCCGACAAGGAGTATGGTACTCATGGTGGCTAATCCTCTGGTATTACTTAAAGCTTTTCATGGATAATATGTAAGACAAAAAGTTATGCCAAGAAAAATCCGTCAGTATTGGGGGTTGTATATTTCATAAAGAATCGCATGCGCATGGGATAAGGAGTTATAAAGCAATGGCTTTGTGTATGATTTCAATTGAAGACGTAACGGAAAAATGCGATAAGTTCTAATTGTTTCAGAAAAAGGGGAGTATTTCCCGCAGAACGGGAGCGAATGACTTTAAGAGAATGAGGGATTATTAATGGCTAAGGAACTGGCATTTGTATTGATCAATCCGTACACGATAGCGAAGTCACGGACCGGCGGGGTGATAGCGAGGTTCATCAGCAGGACGGATTTAAATCTTGTTCGCGCGCTGATGTTTGGTCCGAGCAGGAAGCTTGTTGAGGAATATGCCGAGCTGGTACGTCGTGCTGATCCGGATCATGCTGACATGAACAATCTGATAGCTGACTACATAACCAAGTCGTACAGTCCGAATCCGGTTACGGGCAAGCCGCAGAGGGTAATGCTACTTTTATTTGAGGGTGAGGATGCTGTAGCCAAGATGTGGCATGTGACGGGGAGCGCCACGTTACGGTGGGGCAGTGGTGAAACGATCAGGGATACTTATGGTGATTACGTTCTTGATGAAAACAAGAAGGTGCAATATTTTGAGCCGGCTGTTCTTGTTGCTCCCACGAAGAGGCGTGCGGAAGCGACTTTGAGATTATGGTCTGGTTATTCTGCCAGTGATGGCGGTGTCATATCCGGTGCTGCTGATGTACCTGTTGGCGCGAAGGTTCAGAGAACGCTGGTGTTAATCAAGCCGGACAATTTCCGTTTTGCCAGTGCCAGGCCCGGCAACATCATTGATTTACTTTCTTCATCCGGGTTGCGTATTATTGCCGTGAAGAAGTTTTGCATGACTGTTGCGCAGGCTGAGAAGTTTTACGGGCCGGTTCGTGAGTCGTTGAGGAGCAAGTTTCGGGAGATATCCGGGGCGCGTGCCGCGGCTGTTCTTGCGCGGGAGTTCAATTTTGATATGCCGAAAAATGTTGTGAACAGTATTTCCTCGCAATTGGCGCCTTTGGTTGCGGAGGCCCAATTTGAAGAAATTGTTCAATTCATGACAGGGCACAAGCCCTCGGCGTGCACGGTTTCCGAGAAGAGTGTTCTTGGCAGTGAGGGTTGTTTAGGGCTGGTTTATGAGGGTGAGAACGCGATAGCGACTATTCGTGAAATTCTGGGGTCTACAGATCCCAGCAAGGCTCGTCCTGGTTCTGTCAGGAGGGAATTCGGCAGTAACATCATGGTTAATGCGGCTCATGCGTCTGACTCGGCAGAGAGTGCGCGGCGTGAGATGGGCATTATTGATTTTGAGACTGACAATATCAAGTCGTATATTGACAGGTATTACGGGAACATGATTTCCCGTACGATGGCTTTACGGACATTATTTCCGCAGGCAAGGGTTGACATGTTAAGAAAGGCGAAAAGATTGTGGAAAAGAAAAAGTTAATTAATGACAGGATATCTTCAATAGCACCGTCGGTAACGCTTGGTGTTACGAGTCGCGCTAATGCGATGAAGGCTGATGGTAAGAAAGTGTACAGTTTTGCGGCTGGTGAGCCGGATTTTGACACGCCTGATCACATCAAGTCGGCGGCTGTAAAGGCATTAGCTGAGGGCAAGACAAAGTATGCGCCGGTAATCGGCATGCCGGCATTACGCTTGGCCATTGCCGAGAAACTGGTGAGGGAAAATGGAGTATCGTATGAGGCCGGTCAGGTGGTTGTTAGTGATGGTGCCAAGCATTCGTTGTTCAACGTTTTTGCGGCGATCTGCAGGGATGGTGATGAGGTAATCATTCCGGCGCCGTACTGGTTGAGCTACCCGGAGATGGTAAACATTGCGGGTGGAAAACCTGTTGTCGTGCAGGGAAAAGAAGGAGACGGATTCAAGATCAGTCCAAGCGATCTTAAGAGCGCGATCACGGAGAAGACGAAGGCGGTAGTGATTAACAGTCCTTCAAATCCGACCGGTATTGTTTATAGCGCAGAAGAATTGGAGGCGCTTGCCAATGTTGCGGTGGAGCATGGTCTTTACATTGTCTCGGACGAGATATACGAAAAGATAATTTATGAAGGAATACAACATGTAAGTATCGGTAGTTTTTCGCGGGAGATATTTGATCATACCATTACGGTGAATGGGTTCAGCAAGGCTTACTCGATGACCGGCTGGCGGCTTGGTTATTGCGCAGGGCCGGCGGAAATCATTAAAGCCGTTGGCGCCCTGCAGAGCCACAGTACATCGGGCGCGAATACGTTTGCGCAGTACGGCGCGCTGGCGGCGTTGACTGGTTCGCAGGATTGTGTTGTCAGGATGGTGGAAGCGTTTACCGAGCGGCGTGCTTATCTGTATGATCGGCTTATGGCGATTGACGGCATAACGTGTGTGAAGCCGATGGGTGCATTTTACATGTTGCCGAACGTATCCAGTTTTGGTCTTGGTTCGGTGGTGTTTGCTGAGCGGCTCTTGGAGTCTTGTGGTGTTGCTGTTGTTCCTGGCGCGCCTTTTGGTGTTGACGGGCATGTCCGGCTATCGTATGCGTGCGGCATGGATACGATTAAGGACGGCATGGACAAGTTTGAAGGATTCGTGAAAAGTTTATAGGGCTATTAACGGATTCTGTATGTTCATTGCGGGGTCAGGAGTGATAGATCCGTTCATTTCATAAACGAATGTGGCCGTATTTTCCTGATTTGGCGGGTGAGTGGTGAAATTGGCAGACACGCAAGATTTAGGATCTTGTGCCGAAAGGCTTGCGGGTTCGAGTCCCGCCTCGCCCAGGCTTCGTCCCTCGCTTTGCTCGGAACTACGCCCGGGCAAGCCATGCGGCGGTTGTTAATAAGATGGGAACCCCCGGGTTCGACTAATCATGTCGAGGGTAGACATGATTAGGAATTGCCGAAGGCAAGGTCCGGAGGATCGAACCTTGCGGCTCAGCGCGTGGTTAAAAATATGTTGCACTGAGTGTTAAATAATATACATTACATTTGATTTCGGGTAAGCGAGCGTAGCTCAGTTGGTAGAGCTCCACCTTGCCAAGGTGGTTGTCGAGGGTTCGAATCCCTTCGCTCGCTCCATTTTTTGTTTCATGGAGGTGTAGCTCAGTTGGTAGAGCAGCTGACTCTTAATCAGCGGGTCCAGGGTTCGAGTCCCTGCGCTTCTACCACCCTTTCCCTTCGTCTGGCGCCTTATTCTTTGTTGCGTTGACGAGCCATCCCGGG
>JAQBFJ010000183.1:0-10062 GCA_032123435.1 Verrucomicrobiota bacterium | reverse complement strand
GCTCCGCATCATTGGCGGGTCGGGGGATATTGACTCCCGCGAAAAGGATCTTTGCTTTATGAGCCACAGACAAGGATTCCGGCTTCTGGGTCCTTGTTTCGTTATCAGTGAAATGCAGCATCGCGTATGCATGCTTGTAGGCCATGATGTTAAGCAGCAGACATCCCGCAAATAGCGAAATGACAATTATCAACAGTACATACATCCTTTTCCTTATAGAATTCCACCAGAGCTTGCCGATATTGTCGGCCGTACCTGGTAAACGCCTCAGTATGCCCTCCGTTCTTGATCTCCCAGAATTGCTTTGGCTGTTTGGCTTTAATGCTCTTTTCATTTTAACCTCGTGTGCCAAGCAAGAGTTCAAGGACAAAAACGCCAATAAGTATGATCTGATCAAGTCGTTTCAATTCCTAGTATTCTCCCGTCCCAATTCCTGAACGCCTTGCTCAAGTGTCATCATGTTCTGTCCCGCCGTATCAGCCAGATCCCGAAATGTCTTGTTGCTAAAATCCAGATTTCTGCTGACGGCATATAGAGCATACAACGACGGGTCCATGAATGGATGATCAAGGTTCAACAAGTTTGAAATGCCTGAAACAGCCGCGCCAACGACATAACCGACCCAAAAGGGCAGTGTTACCGTTTTGAACTTCTTTTGAGGCAGATAGACCCTAGCAAGTATTCTGTAGAATTCATCCATGCTCGTGCGCTCGTTATCCAGGACATTGATCGTTTGACCCGCCGATTCCGACATAGCGGCCGCAAGGTACGCGGCCATTGCAACATTCCGAACATGCGCCAGAGGCCATCGGTTCTGTCCCTTCCATGTCCCGAAATGCACAATCCATGGCGACCACTTGAGGAAATCGACAATTCGTGCCGTCAATGTGGTGTCGCCGACACCCCATACCTGGGCGGGCCTGAGAATGGAGAAACGGTCGGGGGGCAATTCCTTTCTTATGAAATCTTCCGCAAGGATCTTGAATTCGGGATATGGATTCCGCGGATAAGGACTGAGCGGAAGATCGCTCTCGGCTTCACCATTAAAGTCTCGGAGCCCATACACATCCGTCGTAGACACAAACACAAAACGCCCGATATCCCGCTCTTTTGTAAGCCTGACGAGATGTTTGACGGAATCCAGATTCGTTTGACGGAATGCGCTTCGCCAACCGATGTCTGAGGCGCGGCCAGCACAGTGCACAATAACATCAAGTCCATGGTCAAGGGATAGGAGGAGAGCCTTATTCAGGCTTTCACAGTCTGTGATATCGCCTTTGACGTACGTA
This sequence comes from Verrucomicrobiota bacterium, assembly GCA_032123435.1. Lineage (GTDB taxonomy): Bacteria > Verrucomicrobiota > Kiritimatiellia > UBA8416 > JAQBFJ01 > JAQBFJ01. The sequence goes on along the minus strand of JAQBFJ010000183.1, from coordinate 8,773 downwards.
ATGCATCCAGTCTCATTCAAACGCGCAAGCCGGGTGGACTCCCGTTTATGGACAAGGGCTGTAACATGCCAATTGCGGTGGACAAATTCCTCCGCCACGTAACTGCCGATGAATCCGGCTGCTCCCGTTATGAATGCGTGCTTCATGCAATAATGCCGTGCTTTCTGCCCAGTTCCGCAAGAATGGATAACGCTTGGTCAAGCTCGGCCTGGGTAAGTGAATTCATCATGCTTACGCGTAAACGACATTCCTTCCGGCGTACCGCAGGATAGCTCACAAGGTTCGTGAAGACACCACGGTGCCTAAGTTCGTTGTGCAATCGACCGAGAATCTCCTCGTTACCTACAATAACCGGAATAATTGCCGATTCTGTCTCGCCGGTATTGAACCCAAGCTCTTTTAGTCCCTTCAACATGTAGTCAACGTTCTTCCACAGCTTGTCGCGGCCGGCGCAATCTTCCATAAGAAGTTTGAACACTTCGATAAGGCCTGCCACCACCGGCGCCGGTAGACTGGTAGAGAAGAAATAGGTTCGAGCGTAATAGCGCAGATAACGAATAAGCGCGGCGCTCCCAGCGCAGTAACCGCCAACGGCTGCGGGAGCTTTGCTCAGCGTGCCGTATGTAATATCGACATCTCCTATGCGACCGTGCCTCTCTGCCGTGCCTCGGCCTGTTTCTCCTATGACACCCAGAGCGTGAGCGTCATCAACCATTACTCTCGCCTTGTATTTCTTTGCCAGATCGATAATTTCATCAAGAGGAGCCACGTCCCCGTCCATGGAAAATACACCATCGGTGACAATCAGTCGGCCTTTCTGGTTCTCCGGCAATTTCTTGAGGACCTTTTCCAGGTGCATCATGTTCCGATGGAGATAGATCTTGATGTCAGCGCCTGAAAGCAGGCAGCCGTCAAAGATCGATGCATGATTCGCTGAATCATTGATAACCACATCGCCTTTACCGCATAGGGCTGATATCACCCCAACATTACCGGAATACCCACACGGAAAGATGATTGCATCCTCGGCTTCATAGAATTCCGCAATAAGTCTTTCCAACTGCCTGTGAAGAACGCTTGTTCCTGCGTAAAGCGAAACCGCGCCCATTCCATAACCGTATTTGTCGCACGCATCTTTACTCGCAGCAACCACCTGGGGATGCGTTGTTAACGACAGATACGAATTTGACCCGAGCATAATTACGTCTCTATCTTGCTGGTTCGCTTCCCGCACCCTAACCGTGTGATCTGCGGGCCCAAGCACCTGCAATCCCAGCCCCTCGAGGCACGCCTGGGGATGCTCCTGCAGGAAGTCTGACAGGTTATTGACCTTCTCAAAGACGTCGGAGTCACCGTCGTTGGACATGAAGTCCTCAAACCGTCCTGTTGCTTTTTCGACTTCAAGCGTTTTCATTCGTTGTTTCCTTTCCGTTCTGATAGCACTTCAATGTGCTGGTGCTGTCACAGTAAGCCGTACAAAGATTGCAATTCGTGCACCGTGATTCCGCTGTTTCTCCAGTTCGGAGTTTGCGGGGCAGATCCGGTTCGCAGATCAGAGGTCTGCACAGCGATACGGCAGAGAGTCCTTTTTTCACGCAGTCGATCATACTGTTGACGGTCCGGATTCCACCTACCGGAATTACTGACAAAGACGTTTGCGCCTTGATCCTCCGGGCGGCATCAACATTGTAGGCCTGCTCGAAAGGCATGAATTGCCTTATGTACGCAGCAAGAAAGATGCTCTTCCAGATGCTTCTGGCAACACCGGGAATATGGCTGAAGAGAGGGTTGACCTTGAGGATGACGTTGGCAGGACACGCGCCGCGGATGATATTCAATGCGAATTCCATTGAGCCATAGCTGACCTCGACAGCATCCACGTCAAGAGATTCAAGTCGCTTCACTGTCCGGATTGTGCTGTAGAGATCTATGCCTGGCCCGTTGTCGTCGGCCCAGCTAAGCTTGACAAGGACGGGGAAATCGGCACCGTTCTTCTCTCGAATAGCACGGATGATTTCTTCAAGAAACAGAGGGCCATCCGACCACCTGTCTTTTCGTGTGTTCGTCCATGGCGATAGAAACTGATGCACCAGATACCCATGAGCTGCGTGGATCTGTACGCCATCAAAACCGGCTTCTTTCGCGCGTCGCGCTGCTTCAGCGAATTCCCATACTATGTTTTCGATTCCGGCATTATCCAGGGCTTGGACTTTTTGTTTGAAATAGGTGCATTTGCGTGATGAGACGCCGGGCACAGGTAAGCCCGTTGATTCTCTCCTTGTCTGGCGACCTGTATGGGCAATCTGCATGAACAAGCTAACGTCGGCATGATTGCGCCGGACACGACTGACAATATGTTTCCATGCCGCCATCTTATCATCGGTATCGATTCCGCATTGACGGGGCTGTATTGCACGACCGGCTTGAGCGACAAAGACGAACCCCGTAATGATTGTGCCCACACCACCTTCTGCCAGTTCGAGGTACAAATCCGCCAGCTCTGGGCGGGGCTTGCCATTGACATCACCATAACCCTCGTAAGTTGCAGAACGGATCAACTTGTTCTTGAGAGTTGTATTACGCAACGCAACTGGCTCAAAGAGCGGACCCGCAGATTCGGATATGTTTGTCGTAGTCATTGTCGTTCACTTGTCCCAAAGAGATGATGCGCCATTACCATGACCTCCTGCACATGCTCTTCAGCATTTGCTGCGGCTCTGGGACAAGGCGGCGCTTTAGTCAAAATCTTCTCCAAACCGTCACGGCGGTGAAGATGGATTCCAGCTTGTGGGTCTTGACCTATTGTCCCAATGCATGTGGCGTCGATAGAAGAAAGCCTGTCCCGAATCTCGGATGCCGAGGTTTCAGGGGTAGCGAACAGCAATTCGTACTCCCCGGCGCCGCCCAGAAGCGCCGATTCCATCGGGAATCCCTTTGTGGCTGCCGCATGGTCGATACCTTCGGCTATGGGTATGTCATTCATCCGAACATCGAATCTCAGTTTCGGATTCTGTTCATGAAGAAGCCACAAAGCGTCGAACAATCCGCCGCTTGTATCTATGCACCCGGTTGCGTATGACCTGATCAATGCGGCTTCTTTGCTTCGCAGTTCAAATTGAGGTGTCTGCGTCTTCTGAAGGGCTGCCAGATTTGCGTCGCCCAATGAGCCGGTCACCCAGAGCGCTTGCGGTTCTTGAGGAAGGCGGCGGGTGAGCGGGTGAGCCGAGCTTATCGGTCCCATCCCGAATCCACAGAACCGCCAAGGACAGGCCGTTCCAACATCACCTCCGCACATGGCACAATTGAGGCTGCCGAGAACCGTCCTGATCCCTTCCATCAGTCCATCAACAAATTCTCGTTCAACGCTTCTAGGCAAAGAAACGCTGTGCATGAAAAACTTTGGTTCTGCGCCTGCGGCCAATAGGTCGCTCAGAGTCGCAACGGCCAGATTGGCCCCGAGTCTAACTGGGTCTTCCGAGGTGAACAGATCTTCTGCCGGACTGAAGTCGTCCATGGTCAGCCCCCAAAGATCGTCCCCGATCTGGACAATTTCCGCATCACACTCAAAGAGCTCGTTTCTTTGACACTTGCTTCGAGGAAACACCCCCGCAATATTTCTGATGAGTTCATACTCTTTCATTGTCTGCTCCTATTAAGTGCAGGACGGTCGGAAGTATCTCAATCTCTGCTGGCAGGAAGCCTCGAGGATCACCATCAAACTCTACTTCTGTTCTCTTGGCACACGTTATCGTCAGTCGTGAACATTTGCGGATGAATACGTCGTCCCGGCTGGCTGCCTTCCCTGAATAGAAGGCAGGCAGGATAGATAGCACGGAGAATCTGGTTTTGCCGTGCACGGCGAACAAAACCAGCCTGCCGTCATCAGTGTGCAAATCCAGGTTGAGGCGTAAACCGGATGCGATAAAGGGGTTCTTCAGGATGCTGATATTGCTGGCTTTAGACAGCAATTGCGGTGAACCATCAATTGTTACCTCAATGTCCGTAGGGCGTGTCACCGCAATCGAATAGATGACGGCGATACATGTGCCTAGAAGATCTCCCGTAAACCTGCGAAGCAGATTTGAGACGCGAGCAACGGAAGCACCAAGGCCGACATTGACGCCGCACCCGAAGTGTGCAGTTGTTCTCTCTCCACTTTCCCTGCAATAGGTGATTCTTCCGACATCGACTTGGCGAGAAAACCCGGCGGTCAGTGTTTCGACGGCATTAAAAGGAGATGTTGGGATGTTATGGAACTTGCAGAAGTCGGGGCTCGTTCCTGAATACAGGACGCCCATTCGAAGGTCGGATCTCCCCGATTGGATTACACCGTCGAGCACCTCATTGATAGTCCCGTCTCCACCAACTGCAACAACCGTATCGTAATCCTTGGAGCCCGCGGCCAGTTCAACGCCATGACCCACTCGCGTTGTGATTGTTGAGTCAAAAGATAGCCCTTTGGCTTGCAGTCTTGATTCCCAGAAGGACCAAAGCTGCTTTCCCTTTCCGGATCGCGATCCGGGATTCATGATCAACAGAGCTTTCATTTGTAAATCCCAAGCTTCTCGTAGATCGGCGTCTTCTTGCCGCGTTGCCAATTATCGACAAGCTGCCTTGTCTCACTCCAGGGCAGCGGCGTATCATGGCTTTCTCTTTTCTTGAAAATCTCACAGATTGCTTCCGCCTGCGTGCAACATAACCAGTCAGTGCAAGGTTCCGGGAAATAGGACCGCATTCGCTCGTATATCTCATCAAAAGGCTCCTCATTCACATTGCCGAAAGAGATATTCAGAAACTCGCAGGGCTGGACCTCGCCGCTGGCTCCTACATAGAAGCGATCAACCGCGCCAGATGTGCAGCCAAGAACATATTCTGCTTCTTCAAAGACCTGCGCCGCCAAGGAGGGATAGGATCTTCTTTCGGAACTGTTGTATTGCAAGTGTTCTTTGCGGGCCATCTGGATAATAGACCGATCCGTCTGCATGTCTTCCTTGCGGCCCAGCCATACTCCTGCGGGCTTAGGGTGGATAAGCTGGACATAATCACAGTCCAGTTCGCGGGCAAGCTCCATAATACGGCTGATACCACCCGACTTGACTTCCCCCTCGGACAGCACGGTGTTAAAAGCAGCGACTAGTCCTAAACGCCGGCAGGTTCCAAGAATCTCGCATGCTGTTTTAAAAGAGCCTGGTGTTCCCGTGAAATCATCATGGATATCCGCATCGGGAGAGTGGATGGAAACCATCAAACCGAACAGGCCTGCTCCCTTGAGCTTCTCCATCATGCCGGACTTGACACCGGCCCCCGTAGTGTTGACCCATATTTCACAACGGTCATCAAGAGCCTCGACAAGTTTAAGGAGTCGCTCAAAACGAACGAATGGCTCCCCCCCTTCAATATCGAACATTGCCACTCCGGCATCTCTCACCTTCTGCGCCGTTGCAATCATAAGGGTCTCATCCAGATCTGATCCCTTATCATTCTTTTGATAGCAGTGTTTGCAACGGTATGTGCATGCCTTGGTCATGGAAAAGACAACAGTTGTCGGCCCGGAAGGGCGTTTCAGTAATTTACTTTCCAGCGCATAGAAGAATGCCCTGGACGGATAGGCTGGTAAGTAGAGATGTAGCTTATATCCATTAAACACACGCACTACTTTGTTGTGGCGGAATATCATCAGCAGTTGCAGAGCGCGCCGCAGAAAACGGAAATACTCAAGCGGCGATTTGAAGAATGCAGGGCGCACGAGATAGTAACAGGGGACATGCAGGATGATCCGAAGATAAATCGCCGCTTTCGAGAATCCTGTCAGAAATCTTGTTTTCATCATGCCTTAGTGTCCTTGTAAAGGTTGAAGAGAAATCCAATGAAGATGTAACTTGCCGAAAGCAAATACAGCGCGAGCGTGCCATTGAAGATCGCAATGAGTGTTATTTGGCCTGCGACACATGCCCGGATATTGGTGGCGAGGCCGAAATACGTCTGCTCGCCGACCGGGTTTCTGAAAAACAGTATTGCGGTCCATGCCTGCAGAAAGATCGTCATAACGCCACAGAATATGAAGTCACGCCTGAAAAGGACATCACCCATGGGCAACCATCCCATGTGATGGAAAAAGAAGAATGCAAGCGTAGGCAATATGGCTGCTACCACGCCAGCGTATCGCGCCACCGTAAGACCGTATTTTACAACAAAGGTTCTCTTGCCGACGGCGGCATCGCCGACATAGTCTTTGAAATATGTGTAGTAGGTCATAACCCCATTCAGAAGAGCCACGAGCACGAATGCGCAAACCCTGTTGCTCGTGATAAAAGGATCGGGTAATGGACCTGCAGCGAGGAACCCAAAGACGGTGCACATGGCGATGGAGAGCCCAAATACCACATTTCCAATCAAAGACCAAGCCTTCGCATATTCGTACAGCACGTTAAGCAGAATGCCGATCACGATGGGCAACACCGCCCATGGATTCAGAAAGAATGCTATAATCGTAACACCAAACATGAGAACGATAGACGTCACCAAAGCTCCGACTGGATGCAACTCACCCGTCACCATTGGCCGGTTGGGTGCATTGATGCGGTCTTCTGGCAGGCCCAAGTAATCATTGATGATTTGATTGACGCCCCAGCTCAGAAAAAGCATCGCAAGAATGATGCCGCTACGTGAATAGTCGAAGTGCTCCGGCATGCAGAAATTGTAGAAAGAAACACCAATCCAGCCTGCAATGCCGGTAATGAAAGCATAGTAGAGTCGCATTGATTTTATGTATGCATAAACAAACTTTCTAATGCTCATAATATACTTTACCTTTCGGGGTTCAACTTTTGCAAACCAACATCTTCCTCCCGGGTAGCGTCAGAACTGTTCTGAGAATCTTCACTCCTTCGCCATGGAATCAACGTTCTTGATTGCTTTTACAATGGCCCAGGCAAGGGTCGCCACCATCAACAGTACCATAATAATCAACAATGCCTTGCCTTGCTTAAACCGGAAAGTCTTCGCGCCTGAATAGTCCAGGTTCTCCTCCTGCTTACCAGGAGAATAGGTATCCGCGTCCTCCCCTTCAGTCTTCCTCAACACATCAGCGATGTCATATTGAGGAGGCTTTATATTCTCGCCGCCGTAGAGCACGCGACAATCGCCCGGAGCCTTGCAGAAGAAAACCACTTCGTGCACTTCCCCTACTGCCTTCACACACGTAATATCAAGCGCGGGACTATCAAGATTTTGAATTGTAATACGGTATCGCGAATAACGTTGCGCTTTGGATAAATGAATAGTTGTATGCTCCTGATTGAATTTGCCCATTCGTATCCTGCTGACATTTGACATCGAGATCCGACACCAGGAAGGCTCATCGTTTTGGGAATCGGAGCCTTCCACCATGACCCCGCGACTAAAATTAGAGTCGGAGGTCACAATCTCCAGAGACGTCAGCGGCGTACATGCCGTACTGAACGTCACCAGCGTCTTTTTACCATCATGAACAACCGCAAAGTCTTTCACCGAATATTCCGTTGTGACCCCGCTGGTCTTAACTTCTGTTGGCTTTGTGCCTTTAAAAGCTATATTATCTATTCTGAAATCTTCTCGCTTAAAGCTGGCTTCTTCAATCTCCCCAACCTGCTCCCCCTTCCTGCTCTCACGCGCGATTGTCGTGTAGGGAGATTGTTGAGACTCGCTGATATTGGATATTTCGATCTTATAATACTTGTAACCGCCCTTCTTAATATTGATCTTGCTGTTACGTATATCTATAAACCTCGTGTAGTCAAAAACAGGCTGCTTTTCAGCTAACAGATCCCACTTATTCTGGTTACTGCTTCCATAAACTGTCACCTCCTTTTCATAATTCTGCATCTTCGTTGAGAAAACAATCGCTTCAGGTTTGTCAAACGACTTCTCGTCATGTTTGACCTGCTCAAGAATGACCTGGATCATGTTGTCCGGAAGCGTTTTGAACGCTATTTGCCTCATGCTGACACTGTACTCCCGGATCTCAGATCTTTTCTTTCTTTTACTGCGCACAAGGCTTGGTGTCTCGGCCTTGTCTCTGCCGTATACACGCAAGTTGGCGTAATCGTTATCTGTTTCTGCGAACATTTCCTCATCAACCACAAAAGTCGCAACATCCCTTTTTGCGTTCTCAGGCGGTGTCAATTTCTTCATATACGGAAAATACGAGGCATCTGCCGACGCATATGTAGTCTCCGAAACAACGAGTGCCAGAAGTACTGTGATCAATATCTTTTTCATTCTCTTTCCTCCGAAGCAGGTGTTTGAATAAACTTTTTGTTAGAATAAATATACGCGAACGAACCCAGGAGCATCGCGAGCCCCACAACAAAGAAGGCGATAACTTTGTAAACCACATCCATATCAGAAAGATCGACCAGGATGACTTTCCCCGTAACAATCACGAACAGAGCAAGTCCTATGTAGCGCAGAGGTTTCACATTTTTCCAAATGCCTCCGGAAATGAAGCCTATCGCAAATATGGCCCACAATACGGATATGCCTCCCGATTGAAATTCCTTCAGCTTCCAGAACAGCAAACTGTTCAATTCAAGTGAACAGTAGGCAAAGAACAGGAGCAAACCCGTATATCCGAAACAGGGCGCGAGACTCTTTCTCTCACTCCTGCGCGATAACATCCACCACGCGAAGAAGAAGAAGGAGAAGATAACTCCAAAATCTATCAGTCGCATTCCGGCATAGAGAAACGTATATTCCATATTGTAAATCATGTCCTCGCAAAAACTCCACGAGG
>JAQBFJ010000182.1:0-3506 GCA_032123435.1 Verrucomicrobiota bacterium | reverse complement strand
ATGATGATACAGCGTGCTGTTAAAAATGCTGTCAGTAAAGCAGATATAAGCAAGCATGCTTCCGTCCACACGTTAAGGCACAGTTTTGCAACTCATCTGTTGCTTAGCGGGGTTGACATCAGGCAGGTACAGGATTATCTCGGTCACAGTAATGTGGAAACGACGATGATTTACACGCATGTTGTTAAGAACCTGCGCAGTCCAGCAAGAAGCCCGCTGGATAATCTGAACGACAGCGTGACGTGATCCGGAGTTACAGCCGAGGCGGGCCTGCCGTCGCCAATAGGGCTATGGCGTGGCAAGCAGGATTAAGATAAGATCAGGATGTTGATCATGTAAATCCTGTTATCCTGTCAAAAATGCCTCCCGGGTTCTCGAGGTGGGCGGTAGGTTGCGAGAAGAAAAAGATCAGATGGACAACAAAAAGATAAAATGATATTTTTTCTCGCAGGAAACACGATTGCAATATGAAGTGTTCAAATGGAGGTGTGCGTTAATGAGTTGTAAAAAGGCGGTTTTGCGGGGGGGTATGTATAAATTATTGGTGTGCGCGCTGATTGCATGCGCGGCAGGCAAAGATGGTCGCACCGACGAGGGAACAAAGGAGCTGGTTCTTGATTATGATCTTTACGGTAAAATGCATATCTCCGCGGAAAGACAGGATAATGGCGAAGACTCTGATTTTTACCTTTCCAGTAATTCGTCGCGCATTGGCTTGAAAGGGTTGTCTGAACTCGAAGATGGAATTGAACTGATATGGCAGGTTGAAAGTGGCGTCAATGTGGATGAATCGGGTTCAACGTTTGCCACGCGTAATTCGTTTGCCGGTTTGTCCAGCAAGCGGCTCGGTACAGTTCTGGGCGGTCATCATGATTCACCGTATAAGATCATTGGTCGTAAGGCTGACCTGTTTGGCGACAGGATTGGTGATAGCCGGAATATAATAGGTGTTACTGATCATGGATGTGATTTACGCTTAAAGAATGTCGTAATGTATAAAACACCAGCCTTCGCTGGACTAGAAGGTGTGGCCGCGTATGGCGCGGAAGAGGAAACTGAGGATACTGATGTTGTCAGTGCCAGTTTGATATATGCGGCAGGCAATGGTTTTCTTGGCATTGCCTTTGAAGAACACGGCGGTGGTTTGACTGCGATAGATACTGATGGTGATGGAGTGGGTGATGCTGTTTCGGACGCTGAGGAATCAGGATGCAGACTGGTTGGCGGTTATGCCGTTAAGGGTATGACTGTTAATGTTCTGTATGAGGTGCTTGATGATGTTGATGGTTTGAATGGTTCTGATTGCAGTGCGATGGGAGTCGGCATTAAATATAAGGCGGAGAAGAATATTTTTAAGGTGCAATTTTATTCGCGTGACAGTGTTGACGCGGTACCTGATTCTGGTGCTGATATGCTGGTTGTTGGCGTTGATCGCAAGCTGGGCGATAATGCGGTCGTTTACCTGGCTTACGCGGCTGTTGACAATGAAGAGTTCAGCACGATCAGGATGAGCGGCGGCGGGCATGGTGACAAGGTAGCGCCGTCTGCAGGCGATGATCCTTCCGGCATTGCCGTTGGTTTGATTTACAGTTTCTGATCCAGCTTCGTCTAACGAACTACGCCGAGACAGGAAAAGAAATAATTTTTGACCCGCCTTCGCAAGAAAGCTTCGCCGAGGCAAGCAGGATAGTTCGTGAAATCTGAAATAAAACAATAGTTTTCGTTCCAGATTTCACAAACGGTGTTTTTGATTGGGAGGAAGATGAAAGAGTTTTTGACAGGATAACTGGATGGGACAGGATTAATTAAGAACTGGATCCGTAAAATCTCAATGGATTAAATAATCCAGTTGAGATTTCACGCCCATCTCGGATGTTGATCATGTATATCCTGTCGAAAAATGCTTTCCGCGTCCTCGGGTGCTCGAAATCGGGATCACTATCGCTATCGGTATCGAAGCACAATGAGCGATCCCGAACCCGATCCCGATAGCGATTTGGGTGTGGAGGTAAAACTGTTCCTCTGATCCCTACTTTATATCCTTATGATAATCCTGCAGTGACTTGACGTCTGTATCGCCGGCCAACCGGGCGGCGATGCCTTCGGCGGCCGCGGCGGCAGCGGCAATTGTCGTTATATATGGAATCTTATGTTTTATTGCCGCTTTTCTGATGTAGGAATCGTCCCAGGCGCTTGTCTTGCCTGACGGTGTATTGATTATCAACTGAATGTCGCCGTTCTTTATGGCGTCGTCAATGTTGGGTCTACCTGCCTGCATTTTGCATATAAGCTGACTTTCGATGTTGTTGTCTTTCAGGAATTGCCTTGTTCCTTCAGTCGCTATGAGCGGGAATCCCATCTGGGCGAAACATTGCGCTGCCTTAGCGAGTGTTTTCCCGCGATCACGTTCGCATACGGTCATGAGCACGGTTCCTTTTATCGGCAATGGCGACTTGGCCGCATCCTGCGCTTTATAGTATGAGAGTCCAAAAGAAGATGCCATTCCAAGCACTTCGCCGGTTGATCGCATTTCGGGGCCTAGCACCGGATCTACTTCCGGGAACATTGAGAATGGGAATACAGCTTCTTTTACTCCGAAATGCGGGAATGTTTTTAATTTAAGATTAAAGTCGGACAGCTTTTTGCCGAGCATTATTTCTGTTGCTATTCTTGCCATTGAAATTCCGCATACTTTCGAGACAAGTGGAACGGTTCTTGAAGCGCGCGGATTGGCTTCAAGCACATAGACTGTATCCTGATATATTGCGTACTGCATATTCATGAGGCCGACCACATGCATTTCTTTAGCGATTTTGCGTGTATATTCGCAGATGGTGTCGATATGTTTTTTCGGTATTGTGATTGGCGGGATCACGCATGCTGAGTCGCCTGAATGGACGCCTGCCTGTTCGATATGTTCCATAACTGCCGGCACGAACGCGTCGGTACCGTCAGCGATAGCATCGGCTTCAGCCTCAATCGCGTTCTCAAGATATTTGTCTATTAGAATAGGTCTGTCAGGTGTAACGTCAACGGCGGCGGCGAGGTAGTTCACGAGCATTTTGTCGTCATAAATTATTTCCATGCCGCGACCGCCGAGCACATAGGAAGGCCGCACCATGAGAGGATAGCCGATACGTGATGCTATATTGCGTGCCTCTACAATATTTACAGCCATTCCGCTTTCCGCCATGGGGATATTGAGTTTTTCCATCAATTTGCGGAATCGATCCCGATCTTCAGCGAGATCTATGATTTCCGGTGAAGTGCCCAGTATTTTGATGCCGGCTTCTTCAAGTTCGCGGGCGATATTGAGCGGCGTCTGGCCGCCGAACTGGCATATAATACCTTTTCGGTTTTTCTTTTCCGTAGATTTGCAGAACATCTTCGACAGTGAGTGGTTCGAAATACAATTTATTGGATGTATCGTAATCCGTGGACACGGTTTCAGGATTACAATTTACCATGACGGTTTCATAGTTCATATCGCGCAGTGCGAATGCGGC
>JAQBFJ010000181.1:0-3281 GCA_032123435.1 Verrucomicrobiota bacterium | reverse complement strand
TCCACTTATTTTTGAAGATGCATCTTGGACAATGAGCTATGATCCAAAATCTAAATTCTGGATTAGTTTCCATGACTGGCATCCTAACTTATTATTACCTACAAAAGAAAGCCCCACCCGGCTGTTGCCTGATTGGAATATACCGTACAGTTGTAGAGATAGACTTTATAATCTGTATGATCGCCGCCATGCGTTCTGATGCCTGACCCCCATTTTGCGGTATTATAGGCAAAGAGACAGCTTTTTGCTTTGAAATCACGCTCATAGGAATGCAGACCGCCTCCTTCGTTAGAAGCTGCGTTTGCTATGAACACACAATTCTGAATCGTATCGGATGAGCCTGTATCATAGTCTATGGATATTCCTGCACCATCAACACTCGTGTTTTCAAAAAAAGTACACCCATCAACCGTAATCGGCGCATAGTAGGTATATACCGCACCACCCTGAATGCCGGCGTCATTGCCTTCGAAATAACAGTCTTCGATCAGCCCGTTGCCCAAGTTGAAATGCACTCCGCCGCCGCCACGTACGGCGGTATTATTTGTGAAACTACAGCGTGAGACTGTTGGATCAGCACTGTTGAACTGCAGTGCACCGCCTTCTCCGGCGCTTGTATTGCCGCTGAACGAACAATCTTCCACGGTTGGAGATCCGAGATAAAACCATATAGCGCCGCCGTTTTTACTTCCTGTACTGACGGAATTATTAATAAATTTAGAATTTTTGACTATGGCATCAGATGTATGACCAGACAATCCACCCCCGTCATCGCTGGTATTTCCATTAAACTCGCAACCATCAACGAGCGCACCGCATCGATTTATGAACAAGCCTCCGCCGGAAATCGTTGCCGCATTATCAATGAAACGACAATTAACAATATCAGTATACCGTTCAATGAACATTCCTCCGCCATATTCAGCCCAACCATCGCCCGGCCTGGCATTGCCTCTCGTAAGCGTAATCCCATCTACCCGCACATTGTATGCATTTAAATTAACATTAATGATGTGCTTTAAGGTATCCTGTCCATCAATGATCGTAGGATGTGTGGACGGGTTCCGGGCGCTTCGCGATGATTCATTCCCGGCAAAGCCACCATAAAATTTCGACCCGGTTCTGGGAACGAGCGTATCGGCCGGCGTATAGGTTCCCTCAGCAATCCAGAATTCCTGATTCCCGTCTGACCAATAAATAGCATCTTCAATCGTTTTATAAGCCTCCGGCCATGACGTTCCGCCTCCGCCGGCTTGATCTTTGTCCACATAAACTATTGCCGTGGCAGAAGATACGGCCAGAAGAAACATTACAAGAGATGAGAAAACATAATAGAAAAAACGTTTTAAATAATTCACAGGACCTCTAATTCTCTTAAGTTTAACATACACAACAGCTCATATCATGCCAATTTTACGATACAATACTGTAAAACCAATAGAACAACTTCAACATCAACGCCCTTTATTTCGCAGATTACTCTATAGCTGCAGAATGTCAAATTACGGGAAGAATATCAAGTGACAAATAAAACATGAACAGCTTGAATACTGTCATCAAGTTCTGTTTTTTTGGAAAAAAGCGGCATAAATGCTCCTGGTAACGGGATTACTTATAATTTGCCAGTTTCGCGAAGGATTTTCGTCAACGTTAACTGGATAAGAATCCCAAGATCCTTTAGGATAGCAATACACTCCAACAGCTTGCATAAAGATCGAAACGGCTGTCAGTATAGCAAATATCTTATGTTTCAAAGGTTGTTTATCGTATTCTAACAAGGGATATATCAACAAAAGAACCGCCCACTGAATCTCCGAAAGAAGTCGTGGACCATAAGAATGACCGCCCCACCAACAACCAGACCAGAATAGAGATATGAAAAGAACCTGCATAACCACAAAACAAAAAAGGCAAATCAACAATGATCGCCATCGCAACGACATCTTCACTGCCAGATAAAGCCCACTGCCGCCCAGCAACGCCAAAGGAAAATACACAAACAAGCCTCGGCCCGGGCTGAACAATAACCCCAGAAACGCCTTCAGAACCGCCCATGGTTCTGGCGGGAACCCGCTTACTCCAATCATCCGAGAATAACCGCCAAAAACGTGTCCATAAACACTGTGATTATAAACTGCCAATATCACTCCGGCCATTGCCGATGCCAGCAACATTGGCAATAAACCTTGTCTACATTCAACAAAAACCCAAATCGCCAACATTACGCAGAAAACAACCGCGACGGGACGACATCCAACTGCAAAACTGCAGAAAAGTCCCGGCAAGACAAACAACCATGAATTAGATCTTCTGATGCATTCAAGCGAAGTGAGTACAGCTAACATCATAAACAACACTGCAAAACCATGTTGCCAAAGAGCTTGACCAAAAGTCGCAAAGGCGCTTGTTGCCAACGCATTTGCACCACTTATCAATAAAGCGGTCCGACGCCTCGCCCCAAGTCGAAGAACTATCAAAAAAAAGACTGACACTCCTGCAGCCGCCACTGCCGCAGCAGACACTTGTTCCGCGCGCAAAGCAAACTGCAGCCATTCATCAGATGACTGAAGACTTCTTCTTTGATACAAAACAAATGGTGCATACAATGGAGCTAGCAATACTCCAGGTAATTCCGGGTAAACTGATCTGTACCCTGACTTGGTTTCCGTGAGGAAATAAAAATGTCCCTGAAAATATGGAAATGCTTTTGTTAAAGCCGGAAGATAATTATCGAACAACAAGTTTCCCTGATTAATAAGCAAAACCGGAATGAGAGCACTTGGAGTACTGTCGTGAGCCGGCACAGACCTCAAGTTGGACATGTAAATAATCGCAGAACACACAAACAGGCACACAGCAAGTAAGACTGTTTTCTTCTTGTCTCGACTAAACATTTATCATTCCTCTCTCATGGAATAAGCCACAAACTCAATAAGAAGCAACAGACACTGCCTGGCTCTATTATGAAAGAATCACATTGCTTCATGATTCCTCTAATGTTTTCCTCCTCCCAAATAAGACTCTGGCATCTATCCCTGCATTCATCCAATTACAACGCTCAGCCTTGTAATTGTTTGAAAGATCAAGATCGTGATCAAAAACACCGATACGATATGCAGAAGTGTCAGCTTCCGTTTTATCCACCTGACGCTTCGTCGCCAGAAGAAAGACCACTCACTGAACCGCAGTGGCCGCTTGGGACTGATCAGGTCATGTTCAACCATTGCGAAATCACCATTCTTCACAGCCTCACCCCACCCGCGCGAGGCATCTACATTGAC
>JAQBFJ010000180.1:0-5449 GCA_032123435.1 Verrucomicrobiota bacterium | reverse complement strand
CATGAAAGACATGAAGCTGAAGAGGCTTGCTGTCACATTGTGGACAGCCATACAACAGAGAAACAATGCTGATTAAATGAAAATTGATATACGCAGTTTATTTGCCATGACCATGGCAACCGTACCCACCACTTCTGAAGTGACGGCCCAGACAGCGTTCTCGCGGTTTTCGAAGGCACACGACGGATGGAATGTCCTGCTGGATCATGTTTCCATTGATCTTGATGACTTTTCTGTTCTGTCTGTGCGTGGCCCCGAACGGGACGAGATTACACTGCTGTTCGACACCGTTGTGCGTTGTGATGAAGAATATATTATTATTCGCATGAATGATGAAGATGAACTGTATCTTGTTTCACTGCCGATATACGCACGGAGTTTTGACGCGCAAGGCAGAATCTGTCATGAACAGAAATGCGAAGTAACCATGACAGAAAGTTCAATGACAATTTCTCCCGGTGAGTTGAGCTGTTGTTTTAATGTGTTTTGTGCAAAATCAATCATGAGCCTTGTTCCGCCAGGTCTGTTCAATGTTGAACGCCGCGTGTTTTCGCTATATGGAAAAAACACTTTATCGCCATTATCTTTAAATTCTTTACTTATTGAAGGTCGTATTTATGATCCACGTCCGCAAAGAAGGGCAGGGGCTAAACGTATATGTCAGGAACAAGCGGCCCATTTGCTCTATACCTATTATAACATTCTTGGGCAAGTAACGGGGAAACAGATATATCGTGCCATGCAGGTGGTGGTAGCTTACGCGGCAGCACTTCGTCTCCGGCCTGATGGATTATTGCCGCATGGTGCGTGGTCTGATGAAATGGAAACACATTGGCGTTATGCGGCAGAGGCGCTGGAGTTATTTACTACGCACTATCGTGAATTCGGCGGCGATCTGATTGCCGATGCATGTAAAACAACCGCACAAGTCATAATCAGAAATGCGGATAACCTTGAAAATAACGGATTATGGTTTCCGCATGATACCATTGAAATGAGTGCAATGTCTTCAAAAGGTTATCCGACTCTTGTGGCTTCACGAGCATTTGGCAAAAATCCCGGCAACACTTTAACTCTCAACACGCATATTTGCTCGCTGTTGGCTCTTCTTGAATACGAGCGTACATTTGGAGATAACACCGCAAAGCCTTACATCGAAAGGGCAAAGGAATCGTTGCGTCGTGTCATGAATGCTCAAGGCGGAGATGTCGTATTCCGGCTGTTATACCAAATACATGACGCGATTTGGCAATGCGACAATGCGGCTGTGAGTGTCTTGTTAAGAATATTACACAAACTGCTTCTTTACGCCAAAAAACTATGGCCGAGAATAGTTATGCCTAACGGTGCTATTGAGCGTGATTTATCGGCTTCCTCATTTTCACGCCGTTATCACAACCTTAATATACGGGATCTTCTGAAAATGATGGCCAGTGATGAGGGAATGTCGTCCATGCGTGCGGCCATACGAAACGGGATTCTATATGCTGAAAGACAGGGATTGCATCAACATGATATATTCGGATATTCTGGCGGCAGGTACTGGGCCGAAATTCTGCTTAGCGCCTTCATGTTGGCGGATGCGGACGATTCAAAACGCAGTTTTCTCGATAAATTATGCTGTTATGGGGCAAGGCTTAGACAATCGGGGTTATTCTGGCCGGTTGATATTCTTACGGATTTCCCAGAACATGCAGAATGGGAGTTGTTTTATCGGGATCTGAATCCAGAACATGATTTCTTCTGTTGCAGGAGTTGCCATAAAACATATGGCATACTGTTTGGGGGCCGCGAATGCCATGAGCCTTTGGCAGGAAAAACATTGAGTGAACTTTCATCGACTGATTTTGCCGTCTGGGAAATAATGTGATGGTAGGTTTGTATGACGATCTTCGGTAAGGAGCAAAGGGCGATCTTATAGTGGATAAATTGTCAGAAAGGAAAGGAATCGATATAGGTTGCGGCAGTCTGCGTGGAGGTACATACTTCATTAAATGCAAAACGTGATTTTATTTGCGTAATTCTGGTTTGACAATCCGTCGCTTCTGGTATTGGAAGGGCAAGACAATGCGCGTAGCTCATATTGTAACAAATTTTCCGTCCGTCTCCCAAACATTCATCTTGGACCAGCTGATTGGCTTGATGGATCTCGGTCATGATGTGAAGATATTTGCGTACGGTGCCGAAGAAACGATCATTCATCCTGGAGTCATTGATCATTCTCTTTTGGGCAGAACGGAGCATCTGAATGCCCCCGAAAATAAGTTAGTGCGTGTTCTAAAAGCGTCACAATGGATTATGAACAACTGTTGTTCACATTTTGAAATCGTTGCAGACGCGATGAATGTCGTAAAATATAAAAGAGATGTTTTTACTTTGAGGCGTATCTTTGAATATATTCCACTTTTGAAGAATGCACCTTACGATATTGTCCACTGTCACTTCGGCGGGGTCGGTAAGCGTGTTGCGCCCATACTAAGAAACGTTGGTTGCAAAAGGCTGGCAATCTCCTTCTATGGGCACGATGTCACTCGGGCAAGCCAGATTCAACCAGGATCTTATGACACACTGATGCAAATGGGTGATGTATTCTTGCCTCTCTGTGACAGCATGAAGGAAAAGATGCTTCGCCTCGGGTTTCCTGCTGATAGAATAATCTGTCACCCGCTGGGGGTGAATCCTGATCGTTTTCCCTTTGTTAGTCGGGTGCACAAAGCAGGGCAACCTGTCAGCGTTCTCACTGTTGCACGGTTAGTTGAAAAGAAGGGGCTGAGTTATGGCCTGCATGCTGTTGCGAAAGTCATATTGGAGCAAAAGGCCAACATTCATTATCGCGTTATTGGAGACGGCCCTTTAAAAGATGATCTGAAAAGCCTTGCCGAGGAGCTGGGTCTTACCCGACACGTGGAGTTCATTGATGAAATGCCTCAAGATAAAATAATAAGATATTATGAAAATGCCGATTTGTTCATGTTGCCTAGTATTATTGCCCCAGACGGAGATCAGGAAGGGACGCCTACGGTGCTTCTTGAAGCGCAGGCCATGGGGCTTCCCATTCTTTCAACTATGCATAGCGGCATTCCCGAAATTGTGGAAAACGGGTCGTCTGGTTATCTGGTGCCCGAACGGGATTCGAACGCACTCGCGGAGCGGCTTAACCATCTGGTCGGACATCCTGAAGAGTGGCCGGATCTTGGACTGCACGGCAGACGTATTGTTGAGAAACGTTATGACGTGCGAGACCTCAACATGAGGCTGGAAGCTTTATACAAGAAATTGCTTGCGGAGGAAACGTGAACGCTGAAACAGTAGTTTTCCATCATATCCCAAAGACGGCGGGAACAACGCTGAATGATATACTTTTGTGTCAGTACGCGGCCAGAACAATATTTTATCTCCATGGCGACAAGAAGGAATGCATACGTAAGTTCAAGGAGCTTTCCGTCAAAGACAAAATGAAATATAGACTTATTTATGGACATCAGACTATTGGTGTTATTGATGAGTTGGACTGCCCGCAGGTGTTGACTGTATTCAGGGATCCAATCGATCGTGTTGTTTCACTCTATTATTTTGCGCGACGAAATAAAGAACATGTCATGCATAAGTTGACTAATGAGCACAGTTTAGAACGTTTCTTTGGAGATGGAATCCATAAAGAATGGGCTGAGTGTAATAATGGCCAGTTCAATTCGATCAAGGGCCTGCTTCGATCAAAGCATTTTGACGTCGGGGACGGCACGGAGTTGGACCGTCTGAAACGAATCCTGGAAAAAAGGGTTATATTCGGGATACTGGAAAAATTTGATGAATCTATTCTTCTTTTTCAAGAGCGGTTGAAATGGACTCACGCCTTGTATTATTTGAAAAAAAACGTTACAGATCGCACACGCGAATATCCCGGCGTAGTCACTCAAAGCATAACAGCATGCAATGCCTTGGACATGGATCTTTATGAGTTTGCGAAAGAACAATTTAAAAAGCAAATTGAGAGTAGGGGTGAAGTATTGAAGGCGAGTTTGTTAAGATTCAGGCTGTTCAACCGATATCTTGGTCCATTTTTTTCCATGAGATCACGAATGAGGTATTTCTTAATCAAACGCAGGTTACGGGACATATAATTCAAATATGCTTACTTTTTCTGTTATCATTCCTGTTTTTAATGATTCAAAACGAATACGCATTGCCCTTGATGCGCTTTCGAGGCAGGATTATCCGGCTGAGAGCTTTGAGGTAATTATTGCTGATAACGGATCGACTGATGGAACGATGCAGGCAATTGAGCAGTTTCGTGAATCAAATCGACTATCAATCCGCATTGTTTCTGAAACAGGCATCCAGAGTTCATATGCCGCTAGAAATGCCGGGGCCGCCTGTGCTGGAAACGATGTTCTTGCGTTTACCGATTCCGATTGTATTCCTGATGCTTTGTGGCTGAAAACAGCGGCCGAACAGTTGACAGCACAGAACGCGACATACGGAGGAGGCGCAATTGTTTTCACATTTGAAAAAGACACGCCGAATATTTATGAATATTTTGATTCATCCAGAAAATTGAACCAACGCGCCTATGTTGAAAACGAAAGGTTCGCCGCAACTGCAAATTGTTTTATTCGCAGATCGGTTTTCGAAAAACACGGTGGATTTCGCAGTGATATTGTTTCGGGTGGAGATTATGAGTTTGGACGGCGTATTACCATGGCCGGAGAACGCATAATTTACATTCCAGGCGCGATAGTGCATCATCCCGCGCGTTCCACGTTTGGAGAAATTATCAGAAAGACTCAAAGGGTTGCCATGGGTAAGAAGCAGCTTCATTCGCTGGGATTGCTGGACACGACTCCAATTTCCTGGCGCAGTTTTGTGCCGGCTTTAAAATGTCCGGCATCAAATGATGTTTCCGGAAGGAAAGTTTGCCTGCGGAACAAAATTCTTTTATTCCTGCTGTTTAATATATGTCGGTACATTAATCTATGGATACGAGTACGATGAATACTGAACAGCCAACAGTAAGCGTCATTATACCGACACATAATCGATCGGCCATGCTGGATCGTGCAGTACGTAGCGTATTGGCGCAGACTTATAAGGATTTCGAACTGATAATTGTTTCCGATAATTCAACAGACGGAACGGACGTGATGGTTGCAAGTATTAAAGATCCGCGAATAAAGTTTTTTCAGCATGAATGCAGGAAGGGCGCTTCAGCCGCGCGTAACACCGGGATAAGAAATGCCAAAGGAAAATATATTGCTTTTCTGGATGATGATGATGAATGGACTATTGACAAGCTTGCCGTACAGGTTCCTGTTATAGAACAATCCGGCCCTGAAACAGGGCTTGTATACGCATGGTCGGAATATGTCGAAAATAATAAAGTCAAATATCTCCACAATCCGGCACTGCGTGGAAACGTATTATATCATATGCTTGACAGACAGGCCATTGG
>JAQBFJ010000179.1:0-3714 GCA_032123435.1 Verrucomicrobiota bacterium | reverse complement strand
AATGACATAACCACAATTATGATGAACATCACTATCAATGCTATCGACTGCAAAACCACCAATGCCCATAAACAACCGTGTTTTGATTTTTTTGCCCGTTCCATAAGATGCTTTTACCAATTTTAAGGCCGTGTTTGCAAGGATACTTTTTAAAGAATCTTGTCCATACGCATGCCATTGTTGTATCATAAACAAATGGAGACTTTACCATGAATATTGTCGTGCTGGACGGTTATACGGTCAATTCTGGCGATTTGGATTGGACACCACTAGCCGACCTCGGGTCTTGTACCGTTTACGATCGTACCAGCCCCGACCAGATAAAAGAAAGGGCCGGTGATTCTGAAATAGTTCTCACCAACAAAACCATTCTTTCCCGCGATTCAATTGCAACACTTCAACAGTTGAAGTATATCGGTGTTCTGGCAACCGGTTACAACGTCGTTGATATCCAGGCCTGTCGTAAAAACAACATCGTCGTAACTAATATTCCTGCTTACGGAACACAATCAGTCGTACAGATGGTTTTCGCTCACCTGCTTAATTTCACTCAACGTGTCGCCCCGCATTCGTCCGGTGTTCACGAGGGCAAGTGGTCAAAATCCGTAGATTTCTGCTATTGGGATTTCTCTCTCGTTGAATTGGCGGATCTTAGAATGGGTATAGTAGGATTCGGCCGCATCGGCCGCGCAGTGGCTCAAACCGCGCTATCTTTCAATATGCGCGTGCTCGCGCATGATACATCACCACCAAATGTATGTCCGGAAATCACATTCGTTGATCTCGAAACATTATTCAGAAAAAGCGACGTAATCAGCCTGCATTGCCCGCTTACAGCACAAAACAAAAAATTTGTTTCTTCTAAACTGCTTTCAATAATGAAACCATCAGCGTTCCTTATAAATACCGCCCGCGGCCCACTGATAGATGAACAGGCACTCGCAGATGCTTTAAACGCAGACACGATCGCTGGTGCCGGTCTGGATGTTCTCGAGCAGGAACCGCCGCCCAGCGATTGCCCGCTCTTGAAGGCGAAGAACTGCTGGATAACCCCTCATATCGCGTGGGCAACACGCGCGGCCAGACAACGTCTCCTGGACATTGCGGTGATCAACATTCGCGCGTTCCTTGCTGGCAGTCCTGTCAATGTAATTTGAAGCTGTTCAGCTATTCCACGTCAGAACTTTATCCCACCTTTAGGCACAGGTTCCGGCCGACTGCAGGTACTTTCAACATCAACATGACACCCTTTTTTTGACGCGTCATGAATCGCGTGCATTATATCAAGAACATGATAAGCCAGTTCACCACTGGCCCGGACCTTGCCGCCCGACCGCAGCACGCGAGCCATGTCGGCAGGCCCTATTCCACGGCCGTTTTCAGCGTAACGACACGTTACGGGAACTTCTTTCCATTCCTTGTCCTTTTCCTTTTTGATTCTCACAGGACCGCCGAACCCGTTCGGATCAGGCACCTGTAAACTGCCTTTACTGCCGTAAATCTCTATACACGGCATGGTATGTGCGTGTACATCAAAACTCGTGATAATCGTGCCTATGGCGCCTCCAGCAAAATCAATCACACCAGCCACATGAGTCGGAACCTCAACCTTGATGATTTTCCCTCTTTTTTTCGCACTCGTGATCGTACGTTTCGGGAACGATATTCGGGTTGAACCAGTAACACGTCTGGCCGGCCCCAGAAGCGTTACCAACGCCGTAAGATAATATGGCCCCATATCAAACATTGGGCCGCCGCCAACCTTATAATAAAATTCCGGGTCCGGATGCCAGCTTTCATGACCATGACACATCATGAATGCCGTTGCCGCCACGGGTTCACCAATGGCACCTTCATCAATCAGCTTGCGACATGTCTGTATTCCAGCTCCCATAAACGTATCGGGCGCGTTACCCACAAGTAATTTCTTTTTCTTGGCCGCGGCCAAAAGCTTCTTGCCTTCCGCCCGTGTAAGGGTAATCGGTTTTTCGCAGTGAACGCTTTTGCCGGCCTTCACTGCTTTCATGGAAACATCAAAATGCGCCTTGGGAATCGTAAGATTAACAACAATAGATATTTCGGGGTCCGCCAGCAATTCTTTCACTGTAACAGCTTTAACACCCTTATATTTTTCAGCCACTTCCTTCGCACGCGCCATTTTAATATCAGCACAGGCAACAACATCCAGCACATTGCTGAATGTACCGCACATGTTTTTGAAGTAAATATCGCAAATATTTCCACAACCGATAATACCTACCTTAACCTTCTTTTTCATAATGCCTGTCCTTTCCTTGCATTATTTTGCCGCCCAAAGCATCGCACGCTGTACAATTTCTTTCGCCGGCGAAACTTCAAAATCCTTGAATGTATGACCCCAACACGCTACGAACACTTTGCCTTTCCCCCATTCGCGTGTGTAGGCATACGGCATCACCGTTCCGGCCCGATACCTGTCGGTTTCGCCGTGTTCGCCACTGAAAGTGGTCGTGCACAGCACATGACAGCCCGGATCATAATGAATGTAGTATTGCTCGGTATCCTTTAGTTCAAAATTCCCGATCCCTTTCATCAACTCATGATCCTTGTCAACTATTTCGACAGTATAGGAAGGAATACATCCGCCAGGATGAGAAATCCATTGGCCGCCAGTCATGAACTGGTACCCCGTGTCTTCACGGAATGAATCTATTATGCCGCCATGCCAACCCACCAACCCGGCGCCTTCAGCAACCGCATCCTGAAGACCTTTGCTTTGTTCGCCCGTAATCTTGGACATTGTCACACACTGAACTATCAGGTCGTACTGACTCATTTTCCCGGCATCAAGATAGGAATCAAGCGTCGTGCTGACTTCCACATCAAATCCTTTTTCCTTCAACCAGGGAATAAACACATCCACGGATTCCTTCGGCGTATGCCCGTCCCATCCACCCCACACTACCAATGCTTTCTTCATTTTGTCCTCCCTTGTGAGTTAATATATTACACGCAGTAAACCGGAAATTATTTATACTTCGCTTTTAACGCATGTCCGACTTTGGCGCTCTGACAAGCCAAATCCAATATGTGAATCGGACGCCGCGCCCATTCAGCCGTAATAATCAGCTTCGTTCCCTTTGTAAGATGATCAGCAATATTTTGATACAGCTTCCACCCTGTACTTTCCGGGTTGTTTATGCGGGTGGTAACCTTTTCCGCGCCCTTGTGGACAGTGATTTCAGTCGCGCCCGAATCCAATATCATTGTCCCCTTCGTTCCAAGAACCTTCGTAACCTGCTGGGGCCGCTCCTCAATGCAGGACTGCCGCAATGTGGACCAGGCACCGCTGGCATAACGGACTACCACGAAACCTTCGTCTTCAATCGTGTCTTTCTTCCACTTCGTTTGATTCGCCCACACACCCGACCTCAAATAACCACTGACCTCCACAATGTCAGATCGCACCATCTGTAGCGTGTATTCCAATAAATGAACACCCCAATCATACAATATGCCGCCGGAAATGGACTTGCTGGACCGCCACCAGTCGCCCGGCTTACCCCATCCGGCCCAGTCGATGTCCACACGCACTACATCGCCAATCGTGCCCGCCTTCAGGTGCTTCATCGCTCCCAAAATTATACTATCCCAGTGACGATTGTGATAAGTTGACAAAACAACCCCGCTCTTCTTCGCAGCCGCAATCATGGCATCACATTCCGCTGTTGTAAT
>JAQBFJ010000178.1:0-3428 GCA_032123435.1 Verrucomicrobiota bacterium | reverse complement strand
TGGCATGGATTTATCACTCCCTATGTCGAACAACCGGAATATGACCATATTACCCGCCATCGCACGCGCCACACCGGAATAACGCTCGTATAATTCATCTTCCGAAAGGAATCTTTCTTCAGCTATTATTTCGAATTCGGTTCTGTATAAGCCCACGCCTTCCGCCTTCATTTTCAGGCTCTCTTCAACATCCGACGCCCAGTTTATATTTGCCATTACTTTGAAACCAGGAACAGGATCAACCGCTTCAGGCGTCGTCTCTCTCTTGATCTCACGTTTGGATATTGTTTCTTCACTTGGCCATAAAATCAATTCGCCTGTATTACCGTCAACAAGCACCTCGGCGCCGCACCCAAGCCGGTCACGAATGCCGGCCAATCCGCTCACTGCCGGAATACCAAGCGCCCTCGCCAGAATCGCGGCATGCGAATTAACACCGCCTCGCTCCGTAACGAACGCAAGAGTCAACTCATGATCAACGTCAACTGTAAGACTGGGCGTCAATTCAGAAGCAACAAGTATTCGCTCTCTTCCGCTAACACAATGTTCCTTATCACACTGCATTGAAGGTATCATGTTGCCCAGAACATCCAGCAAACGCCGTTTCACTTCTCCAATATCAGTGGCACGCGCCTTTATGTATTCATCATCCAGCGCCGCCAGCCTGGCCTCATAGCCGTCAAGTACATGCGCAATGGCTGCTTCCGCGTTAGTGCTTTCATTTTGTATATGATTCTTGATGCTGGCATGCACAGTCTCATCAGCCAGAATCATGCGCTGTGCAACAAATATCTCCGACTCAGGTTTCCCTATCTCAACTTCTACCTTGCGCCGTATTTCTTCGAGCCTGCCAGTCGCCAACTCAACCGCACGATCCACGCGCGCCAATTCAAGATTTATTCCCTCGCCTTCCACCCGATACATCGGCAGATTACTGTGCCTGTTCTCGTTGAACAAACATACCTTACCAAGGGCACAGCCCCTGCTTAAAGCAAGACCCTTGATCCACACTTCTCTGTTAGTTACCGCACTCATAATTAAATTACAGGTTATCAACCATTCCCAGAGCCCGATCGGCAAGCATTCTTCCTGCATTCCGACATTTTTCCAGAACATCTTCAGTTGGCACAAACTGCACCTCTATCGACTCGCCAACCATCTCCACGTTCATGGATGCCATATACTCCTCAATGGCCTTTATCCCGCCTTTAGCCCAGCCATAAGAACCAAAAACCATACCGCATTTTCCGGCCGGCTTCAAGCCATTTAAATAAGTCAAAGCGGCCGCCACCTGCGGCATTAAAGTCATGTTCAGTGTAGGTGAACCAACAGCCAGCGCCGCACAATCCAGCACCTCTTCGGCAAGTGTGGTAATATGTGTATTTCTCACATTAAACAGCCTTACATCAACCCCGCGCTCCGCAACACCATCAACAATTGCCTCTGCCATAAGCTCCGTGCTTTTCCACATGGTATCATATATGACGAGCACCTTGGCTACGGGCCGGCAGACAACCCAATCACGATAGGCTGATAAAATAACATCCAGATTCTTGCGCCAGATAACACCATGACTCGGAGCGATTATTTTTATTTCCAGACCGGCTGCCCGTTCCAGCACCTTGGCTATCTGCCTGCCGTATAACATTACAATGTTAGCGTAGTACTTCTTTGCCTCACGCATAACCTTATCCAGCGGCTCCTCGTCATCAAACCTGCACGACGAAGCGTAATGCTGACCAAACGCGTCCATTGAAAATAGAAGCTTCTCTTCAGGCACATATGTAAACATCGATTCCGGCCAGTGCACCATGGGTGTTTCCAAAAAACTCATTGATCGTTTCCCCAGCGAAATGCTTTCGCCGTCCGATACAATGCGCCATTTCCAGCCGTTAGTGTCGTAATGCATCTGCAGAGCATCCCTGCATCTGGCATCACACACAAGTTCCGCATTCCGGCACACTGCCATAACCGCCGAAAGACCTCCGGAATGATCAGGTTCAGCATGATTACAAATCACATAACGAATTGCCGACAAATCGGTTAATTGGGCAACACGCGCCAGCAACCCGCTGGAATAAATGCCCTTTACCGTGTCAATAAGAGCGGTCTTCTCATCGCGAATAAGATACGCGTTATATGTAGATCCGGCATCAGTTTTATAACCATGGAAATCACGTACGCCCCAATCAATATGACCAACCCAATCAATTCCGGCGCTAATGTTAACATCCACCTGAAAACCCCTTTCAGAAAAATTGAGAAAACAGAATATATCAAGTTAACCTGCCCCGGTCACGGTTTTCTTGCATATATATAACTCAGCCACACCCACAAAAAGCCCAACGAAAACACATTACGCGCTCTGTCCGACCTTGATATCCTCCAATAAACTCTTCAGATATTCGATATACTTTTCCGCCCCACCGTGCCTGTATCCCGTCGCAGCTTCTATCCTGCCTTCCGCATCCAGTATCAGCACCATTGGTAAACCTTGAATATTATACCTTTTCATTAATAACTGGTTCTGTATCTTTGTCGGTTCCGACTGACTCTTATGCGCCGGAAAATCCACCATGAGCAGAACAAAATGCTCATTTACATAATCAAGAAACTCTTTGCGGCCGAGCACCTCATTATCCAGCTTAATACACCAGCCGCACCAGTCGGAACCTGAAAACACGGCAAGAATAGGCTTGTTCTTCTTGCCCGCCGACTCCCTGGCTTTCATAAAGTCCGTTTCCCAATAGGACTCATCAGCCTTAACAGTCATCCCTAATACCGTTAACAGAATGCCTGTTGTCAATAAGTAAACCATGTCTGTCATAATAACCTCCTCTATCAGAAACATGTTCTATCAAATATTCTACCCATCTTTGGGCTAATCAACGTTTTATCAACAACTCACAGCAAAACGGTCTTTCTTCCTTTTTCAACACCCAATATCCAAGTGTTGGACTCCTTCCCTCCCATTTGTAACTTGGTCATTGGATTTGGATATTGGATATTCAATTCTCTTTAATCACTCCCACTTTCCCTTCGTTTGATGCGCCTCCTTTTCGCGTTCAGCCTCAGATCGAATCTTGTAAGCGCAATCACGAACAACGCTGTAAAGAAGCACACAGCCATTATCATCGCTAAACTCCTCTCCATCATCCGCAAGCACCGTTAACGCTCTGGCAAACTTTAACGCCTTCTTTATGTGCCTATTGCAGTCACGATCCATGGCCATCCCCTCCCTTTGACTGTAATCAGTTCTGATACTTATCAATTAAGAGTAAGGTTAACGCACATTATTCATGAAGAATCTACTGCGAGCGTGTATCTTACACCACCTCAAGGACTTGCCTCGGAACCCGATTTCGACGTGTCTCGACACGCCCTCATCCGGATCCCTTCTCCAAGCCCTTGATCTGTCGCAACCTACA
>JAQBFJ010000177.1:0-7139 GCA_032123435.1 Verrucomicrobiota bacterium | reverse complement strand
AGCATCGCTATTACCTATTATTCCCGTAGACAATTATTGAAACAATGAACAAAAACAGCAGGTATGCCGGACTTGCAACACCCCTTCCAACACTTCCGACATGTCTGTCTAAAATTAAGTTGTCAGACCAACGAAAAGAATAGCAACTGTTGACATAAGGCACACGTTCTGTTAATCTCTACACCATGAACGAATTCGACTGGAGTGACGAGAAGAACGAGTCCCTGGAAAAGACTCGCGGAATATGCTTTGAGGATATTGTTATCCACGTTCAGAATGGATGCGTGCTTGACGTAATCAGACATCCAAATAGAGGTCGATATCCTCATCAGAACATGATCGTTCTGGATGTAGAGGGTTATATTTATCTCGTGCCTTACGTCAAATCGAAAGGTATAAGATTCTTAAAAACCATCATTCCAAGCAGAAAAGTAACTCGGGAGTATTTATCATGAGAAAAAACTTAAGATTAAATAAAGAAGAACAGCAAATTCTGAAAGATTTTGAGAATGGAGAATTTAAACGAATTCCCAATCTCAAAAAAGAAAAGTTGGAACTTGAATATGCAGCACGTCAAACCCTTTTGAAAGACAAGCGTATCAATATCAGAATCTCATCTCGAGATCTTGAGCGCATTCAAAAACGTGCCGCAAAAGAAGGTCTTCCATATCAAACCTTCATAGCTGGATCACTTCACAAGCTTGTCTCGGGACGATTGAAAGAAGTGGTCTAACAAGAAAATCCATGGTGTTTGGCGACACGTGCCAAAACCATGATTTTGAGTCGTTCTGCAAAAAGAGGGATGATCATAAATGAAAAATACTGTTTTTGAAAGGACGGAGCACGAATCAGCAGGGCAACGGATCAGCAGAAACGTCTACAACCTTCTCATTGGGTTAGTCTTATGCTGGGGTTTCTTGGTCAACTGGGTGATGGTCAAGAACATCCCCTATGAATCAATCGCAAGTATAAACCCTTTGTTGCTCTTAATTGGGTATTTCGCATCATGTTTCTTCGGGATATTCCTCTTCACGAAGTCGGAAGCCCCGCTTGTCAGTTTCATCGGGTACAATTTCGTGGTTGTTCCCTTTGGGTTGATCATAAATCTTGTGGTGCATCACTACGATCCATCTCTGGTCCTTGATGCGATGCGGGTTACCGGATTAGTGACATTTGGTATGATGATACTTGGGTCCATGTTCCCCCTGTTTTTTGAGAAAATCGCAGGAGCGCTGACAATTGCTCTGCTCGTCGTCATAATTGTCGAATTGGTCGAGGTATTCATACTAAAGATCCATCACGGGATCATTGACTGGATTGTTGTTGTCATCTTCTGTGGTTATATAGGTTACGACTGGGGTAGAGCAAATAGAATACCTAAGACAGTTGACAATGCCGTGGACAGCGCCGCTTCGCTGTACATGGATATTATCAATCTGTTCTTGAGAATATTAAGAATAATGGGAAGACGAAGATAGAGAATGCATAACTGAGGTAAGTTTCAAAGCCATTGAGTCGACGCCCTAACCCGCATATTTCATGAATCATCTTGCTTGCCGCGGCGTAGCTCGCTATTGCGATCAAAGCCGGGTTCATCCCATATCCCGGGAACTTTAGACAGGATCAAAAATTAAAGACATCTCTGACGGCCTCCAGATGCCCCATGACGTGATTCGTCGGGAAATTCCTTGATTACCTGCCTCTCAAATTCTTTTATCAGGCCATTATCAGGCGAGAACACATTCTGCCAGTTGAAATCAAATCCGAGCTTTTGTGCCGCAATATCAGGATCATTCCCATCCCCGCAGTGTTTTGCTTCTTCCTTTGTTAGATATCCTTCCTGCGCCCACTTCTCTATTGTTTCGCCCCACCAGCCGAAATGCACCAGTGGCAAACGGTCATACTTCTGATACCGTAATACAGCTAATGCTCGTTCCTTATTTGTCATTCGTTTCTCCCATTTTATCTTTTGACATCTTAATATTTCTGTTCGTCAAGAATTAATTTGTCGCGAAAGAAATTCCGCG
This sequence comes from Verrucomicrobiota bacterium, assembly GCA_032123435.1. Lineage (GTDB taxonomy): Bacteria > Verrucomicrobiota > Kiritimatiellia > UBA8416 > JAQBFJ01 > JAQBFJ01. The sequence continues at coordinate 5,112 of JAQBFJ010000177.1, read as the reverse complement.
AACTTCCCCATTTCGGATCTCACCCATTTGCTCATTCCTGGCTGGCGCCACAGCGCAATAAAAATGATACAGCCGTCCGTCCTTGGCAATAATGCCCGCCTTATGTGCATGGCAGGAATCGATCGAACCCGGTCCGCCCACATCCACCAGCACGGTTCCGGTCTTTTCCCAATGGCGAAGATCCTTTGAAATTGCCGCGCTGTCACGGGCATGGCCGTCGCTGGAGAGACCGAAATAGAACATCACCCACATATCTTCATGGCTGAACACGCAAGGATCAGACGCAAATATATCGTCATGTTCACCCTGATCTCCTATTTTCAGAACCGGATTCAAAGGCGACCGCACCCATGTTTTCAAGTCCGTGGAAGTAACAAAACCTGTTTGTTCCATCCATGAACCTTCAGTATGATTTTTCGCATTGTAGAACATGTAATAGATCCCTTTGTCTTCCATCAGCCACGATTTATACAAACCGCCCGCTTCCCACGCGCAGGCTGGATCCAGCCTGAGAACCGGCTCTTCGATTTGCCATTTCTTCAGATCATTTGAAAAGCACAGACCTATGCTCGCAGGTCCCGTTTCGTAACCGGGCTCTGGATAGGCGTGATACGTCCCGACATAGCGGCCATCAACTTTTTTCAACTCGCCTGTTCCATACAGTTCGTTATCCCTGAGAATGTTCGTGAGTGCCATGTTGAATTCCGTAACCGAGCCTTTCGGCCCTCGGCCTATCAGTAATCCTTCTTTTTTCCAGTTAATAAGATCCTGTGAACTGGCAAGGCCGGTCTGATAACCGGTACTGTCCCACCCAATGAACGTCATGAAATATTTTCCGTTGTGCCAGAACGGAAACGGACAATCCACGGCATGACTGTCGAACGATCCTTTTTTGTACGAAGGAGCCACTACCAGCCGGTTATGTTTATTCGGTGTTACTATTTTGTTCAGCAGAGATTGATTCATTAATTTTTCCTGTTCAGTTGTAATTACTGATTATTAACTTTTCACGATCAGCCGCGGTTCCTTCATCATACCGCACGGAACCAGCTGATAACCGTTAATCCAGTTCTTGCCGGTTGTCACAAATTGACCCGGCCCTGTCCATGTCGGCCATTTTTCCGAACAATGATGTGGACCATGCGAATTGCGGCGGTGCCCGATAACTTCTATCCGCAATTCCGCGGGCCTGCCGTTCAGCAGATCTGTAATATCTATTTCATTTGGTTCCCAGCCGATAATGCCCGCGCTTTTTCCGTTCACCAGCACACGCACTGCCGCGCCGCGGTATTCCGGAACACTCACGAGTACCCGCTCGCCTTTCCGGACGCGCGGATTGATTATTTTGCGGTAACTGACCGATCCTGCATAGAACGCCAATCCCTGTTTAACCCAATCCCCAACCTTCAGGCTCGTCGGCGGCTCTGTAATAAATACCGATGCGCCTTTAGTGCCAGTCCCGAATGTTCCGAGCAGGTATACTATTTCAAACCCAGAATGTGTCTCATCGAAATCGCAGATCATTCGAATCTTGTTTTTGCCAATCTTGATAAGGTTCGGATCGACCGGAATCTTGCGTAATGACAGATCGCACCACCATCCACATTCGGCATCCATGGATAATGCCTGTCCGTTTACTTCTATTTTGAATGTTTCCGGTCGCTCTAGCGCGAGGAACAGATCTCCCTGCGGCAGGGCTTTTGCCTCAAACTCGTATATCAATTCGACGTCAGCCCGTTTTGGTTTGGCATTCTTTTTCCGTGCCCATGGCTGAACCATCCCGCCCGAGCGAACGGGAATACCCATAGAAGTCCTGACGGCACGATCCAGCCTGAGAATTTCTTCAGGCCCCTGCCGTTTCCCGGAATTGACGCGATATGCCGGCCTGTCCAGTACCAGGCATGTTGCTTCTGACAAGGCGATATCCCATTTCCCGCCACCCAGCTTGAGTGTGCGAATAGTCTTCATCTTTTTCCTTGCCGGCATGGATTGTTTTTCTTTCTTCTTAGGGATCCTGAACAACCTGCTGCCAAGGATGGGAAACGATGTTTCTATTTCCCACTGACCGTCAACACATGCGGCGTCAGCCGAATACATTGCGCCTGATTCCGGGTCCATTTCAACCGGATGTCCTTTGCATTCCGGGAAGCCGCTAATAACAACTTGTGGATACACCTGTTTTCTGTCACGTGCCATAGGCTTTTCATAAAAAACCTCGGTTGTTGCCGTGTGCGTGATGCCGGTGTTACAGACAAAAAGATAGAAGTTATCTTTATCTTCGCGAATAATATGAAGTGTACTCCCGATTTCCTTTCCTTTGCCGTCCGTGATATGAATACGGCGCCCGGCGGATGAAACTGCTTTGGAAAGGCCACTGCCTTTTTCCGGGGCCTGAACGCATATTTCAGCAAGCTCCTTGACGCGTAACGACGGTTCAGCATCAACATATCCCGAAGGCTTGCCGGCAAATACAACAGTGCCGCCAGCCTGACGGAACTTTTTCAGCAATTTAAGCGTGTTTGAGCGTATTGTTTTCATCGGCGGCACGACCACCGCCTTATATGACGCTTTATTGATTCGCAGTACCGGTTTGCCGTTCGACCTGCCCACGCTACCGTGCCGGGACATGACTTCTTCCTCGCCGTAATCAAAATCAATGTTAGCGCCCAGAAGCGAATCGCGAATACCAACAAATATTGAATTGAGCTTCTTAACCGCCGCTTCGTCCCGTTTGTGATTAAAGAGAACCCACATGCTCTCTATTGGGTGTATTACCAGCACATCCCTCACTTCGGTCCCGAGCGTGTTTACCATATTCACGCGCGCGAAGTAGTCTTCGACTTTCGGATACACTTCCCACCACGGGCTTTGATAGAAAATACTCGCGGGATAATCCCGTTTCGCTTCGCCAAGCATTGTATACCAGCTCAAATGCTGACAGCGCAGGTTGATTCCAAGCGCCGCCTGCCAGTCGCCTTCCGCCTTATGACCCAGAAACGGAAAGTCCCATCCTGTGCAACCGTAAGTTTCAGTCAGCCGCCATTTTCTTCCAAACTGGCGGGCCATTGAACTGACCTGTTTGGCGACGTCATAAACACGCCAGTGTTCGGTCAACAGGTCCATCCCCGGCGCCTGCATATATTCATACGACCGCATGGCACTGCCAACAACAACTGTTTGGCTCGATAACGTGTCCTCCTCCAATACATGACCGGTAAACTGAAGTTTGTTCCTGCCGCACCATTCACCTATCTGGCGCGCGAAAGCGTCCACAAACAGGAATGTCACGCAATCATGAGCATGCCAGCGCGGCTGTGAAATCTTCTGACCGTCAACATCAAAGAACACCCTCGGAAGTTCCAGTATCAGGTCATAGCCATACCGTTTCTTGAAAACCGCCGGCAGTTTCTTTGTCCATGGCATTCTATCCGGCCCGAAATTGCCCGTGTTAGGTTCATCAGTAAAAATGCCCGGTATACGTTTGCCGAAATCTTTACCATATTGTTTCAGATAAGCCTTATGCGTTACGCGGATAAATTCCCGCACTGCTTCATGACTGATTGTATCAAGATAAGTATAACCGTTATACCAATCCGAATTCCTTTCCATTTCAACAACGAAATGCAGAATAGATTCGTTCTTCGACAGTCTGGATGGACGTTTGCCGCGCGTAAGTTGTTTCACATCTCGTGCTGAGGCCCCTTTAAGAACCGCCGTGAACGCCGCTACGGAATCAGACGACCATTTCAATTGAGACGGCGTGGATAGAATTTGCATCTTGAGTGAACGGGCGCGGTATTTCGGGTTTTTCGTGACAAGTCCACCAGCCGCGCCTGATGGCCAGCGGTCTTCATCATAAAGCCATGCCTGCATATCGAGTTTTTCAGCTTCATCCACGCAAGCCTGAACACACTCGAACCAGCGTTCGGAAAGATACGCCGTATCGAGGCCGACGCGTGAATGCATGAAGAATCCGCCAAGCCCCATCCGGCGCATAATCCTGATTTGCCGTTTTAATTCTTCGGGCTCCAGTTTTCCATTCCACGCCCAGAACGGCGCGCCGCGATATTGCGTACCTGGATTCGCAAACTCTTTCCGTATTGTCTTGTCCATTGTCAGTTTCCTTTATTTTGTTTTAAAAAAGTTTTTATAAACTTTCAGCCATCTGCCTCATGGTGACGGCTAAATTTTCAAAATACACGACATCACACTCAAGATCAGTCAGAACAAATGCGGTACGGCTGAAGGTACTGCCGCAAACGTATATGCAGGGATTATGACCTCATCGCCGGGTCCAATTCCCATCCCAATCAACCCACAGATGATAGCAGCTGTACCATTCGACATAGCAAGAAAATGTTTCACGCCGAGCCGCCGGCAAATATCCTTTTCCATCGATTCAACTTCCCCGTTCTGCTTTCCGTATCGGAACAGATACCGGGAGTTTATTACCTTCGCTACCGCATCAATTTCTTCCTGTCCGATCTCGTACACGTTTTATTCTCCATTTCAAGAGAAATCATTTTTACTTTTTGATCAGATAAGGTGTTTTATGCAGACGTTCAGCACCTGTTTTCGTAATCAGGAATCCGTCTTCAACGCGCAATCCGCCCCACGGCGTATTGAACATCGGTATATCAATTGAACTTGTTTCCAGCGTAATGGATATTCTTTTCCAGGTATTGATGGTTTACGTTCTTTCATTCGTTATCTCCTTCCTGCTTTTTCCGTGTATTCTCTGAAAAGTTTTATATAAGTCCAATAATTTTCTAATGAAACTCCCGGTGGCGTCTGATGGTCGACCGACGGAATGAATCCGCCCGATTTCATTACCGGCAGGAGCCGCTCGAATTCGGCGCGCATTTCTTTTTCACCCTTGGACATTACCATTTTGTCATACGCACCCAACATCAAAAATGCGGGATATTGCCGACGAATTGCCGCAACATCAACGCCCGCCTGTCTTTCGAGCGGATAGACACCTTCTATCCCTGCTTCTTCCATCCATGGAATCATAGCCGTGATATCACCGTCGCTGTCAACAAGAACCTTTGTGCCGGATTCCTTTAGAACCGGAATCACCTTCTGATAATACGGCAGTAAAAATTCTTT
>JAQBFJ010000176.1:0-4495 GCA_032123435.1 Verrucomicrobiota bacterium | reverse complement strand
GACGCGGATGGAACTTGTGCCCCCGATTTTCTTGCGTGTCTTAACGCAAGCGGGGTGAAGTGTGTTTGAAGTTGCCGGCGGAAGGCTGGTTGATGATGATAAATATGTGCAGTAAGCGGCTTATTTCATAAGGAGTTCATTTTGGTTAAGATATCCGTGGCAATGTCTTCCTTAAATGGAGCAGAATCTCTGGAGCAATCTATTTTAAGCGTGCTTAATCAGGATACGACTGCGGATGTTCAATTTGTTGTTATGGATGGTGGCTCAACGGATGGCACGGTTGATATTCTCAAGAAATATGGCTCGCGAATAACCTGGCGAAGCGAGAAAGACAAGTGTCCTTCTGATGCTTTAAACAAGGCTTTTGCCTTGTGTGATGGCGATATAATGGCGTGGATTAATGCGGATGATTTCTATGAGCCCGGCGCCTTTGAAGTGGCTGTAAAGACATTTGAGAATAATCCTGATGCTCAATGGATGGCGGGCTATTATCGTATGATCAATTCTGCAGGCCATGAGATTCGTCGTTTGCAGGCCAAGTACAAACATTTGTTAATGAGGAATTATTCATATCCACTGCTGGTTGCGGAGAATACTTTTGCTCAACCCAGTGTGTTTATGCGGCGCGAAGCATTGGCGCGCGTAATGCCTTTGGATTATGAAAGTGTTAATTGCTGTGCGTTTGATTATGAGTTATGGCTCAATTTGGGCAAATTGGGGCGCCCCGTGATTGTTCCGAATGTGCTTTCGAATTTCAGGTATCTTCCTGATTCGATTACCGGTTCCCGCACGGCAGAACTCTTTCGTGCTGAACTGAATTATGCCCGCAAGGAGTTCAGATCGCATCCGATTGCGGTAATGATTCATCACCTCAACTGGTTGAAGATCAGAATATTTTATTCATGGTGGCGATGGTGATTTTAGTCTCAAGGGTATTATGGCATGTATATATCCAGAGCAGGGCTGAACGGGTGTTATGAATATATTGCAAGTAGTATTAGCGTATTATCCGGCAACGGCTTATGGAGGGCCGGTTCGTTCTGTTCGGAACCTTTGCGCTGGTCTCGAGAAGTTGGGTCACAAATGTACCGTATGTACGACAAACAGTGACGGTGTACGTATTATTGATGTTGAATGCGGCAGGCCGGTTCCTGTGGATACATCAACCGTATGGTACTTCAATTCACCCCGATTGCATTATTATGGATATAGTCCCGAAATGGAGAAGTGGTTGTATTCGAATGTTGGAAATTTTGACATAGTTCATATTAACGGGATATGGAATTTTCCGCAGCGTTATGCCGCTAAAGCCGCAAGGAGGTCGTCTATACCGTATGTTGTCTCTCCGCGCGGCAGTGCTGATTCCAGATTGGTCAAGATGTATCGTCCGGTATTGAAGTGGCTGTATGTCAATGTTCTTGACAGGATCAATCTGCAGGGTGCTTCGTCCATTCATTATACGACACGCATGGAAGAGAAGTGTTCTATTATGAAATCTGTTTGCAGGTCTGCGTTTATCGTTCCTAACGCCAGCGAGTTTGTCGTGTCAGACGGTGCGGAGAGAGGAATGTTGCCGCCTGGCGTTCTGAGTGGGGAGTACATTCTTTTTACAGGCAGGATAGCATGGAAAAAACAAATAGATGTTATCATAAAAGCTTTTGGTCGAATCGCGGCCCGATACCCTGGTGTAAAACTGGTTATAGCAGGGCCTGATGATGAAGGGTTAGCTGATGGTTTGAAAAAGATAGCCCGTGATGAAGGAATTGCAGGCAGGGTTCTATTTGTGGGAGTTTTGGAGGGTGAAAATTTATATACGATTTATCAGAATGCTAAAGCATTTGTCTCAGCCTCACTTTCTGAAAATTTTGGCCATACTCTTGTTGAAGCCATGGTGACAGGCATACCAGCAATAGCCAGTGAGAATATTGATCTGACTACATTGGAAGCGGTTAAAAAAATATGTTGCGTATGTCAGCCCAACATTGGTTCTGTAGAGAAAAGCCTAATTGCGGTTTTGGATAATTATGGGGATTGGGTTGAGCGTGCGCGGAATGGAGTAGATGTGATCAAGAATTTATTTTCTCCTCTTGTTGTTGCGGAAAAGGTTGCTGAGGAATACAAGAGGATTATAACCCATGAGGAAGAAACAAGGAACAAAAAGTAATGTGTGGGATTTGCGGCATAATCTTGAAGAAGGATATTGGTTCATGGGGGAAAGCCGAATCAGGCCTGCGCGCTATGATGGATTCGCTTCGGCATAGAGGCCCGGATGACGGAGGCGAATTTCTTGACAGGGCGAATGGGATTCTACTGGGGCACAGAAGGCTTTCTATCATTGATCTTTCATCCGCCGGGAAGCAGCCTTTTGTGAGTGAGGATGGCTTGGTTATAACCATAAGCAATGGAGAAATCTATAATTACAAAGAAATCAGGGAACATCTGGAAAAGAATCGACATCGTTTTGTCTCTCATTCAGATAACGAAGTGATGCTTCACTTATTTGAGGAAAAAGGGGCTGACATGTTGAAGGATTTGAGAGGGATGTATGCTGTTGCCGTATATGATAGAAGATCAGGTGATGTATTTCTTGCCCGTGACGAGCTTGGCATTAAACCGTTATATATTTTTGAGAATGATGACATGGTGGCATTTTCTTCCGAAATTGGCGCGTTTTATGTTATTGGTGCTGATCTTGAGCCGGAGATCGAGGGGTTTGTGGATTTCCTGATGCTTGGCAGTATACCCGCGCCGCATACATATATACGCAATGTTCGAGCATTATTGCCGGGTCAGAAGGTCAGGATACACAAAGGATGTGTTAATTTTGATAACGTGCATCCAATTTCTTCATGGTTAGCAGAATCTGCCGGTTCTGAAGAACCGGATGTGGGAGATTTATGCTCGTGTATTCGTGATTCAGTCAGCAGGCATCTTATCAGTGATGCACCTGTGGGTGTTTTTCTCAGTGGTGGTATTGACAGTGGAACCTTGGCGGGGATTGCTTCAGAGGTCTCTAATGCCAGTATTCATACGCTTGTGGTGACCTTGCCGGGTGAATCGCTGGATGAAGCTGTTTATGCGCGCAAAACAGCGGAGCATTATGGAACGAGTCATACCGAAGTGCCTCTGACTCAAGACAATTTTGAAAAAGATCTCCCGCTGTTTTTGTCTCATCTTGACATGCCCAGTATAGATGGGTTTAATTCATTTGTTGTTTCGAGGGCGGCAAAAGAATCAGGGCTTACCGTAGCGCTGTCGGGACTTGGCGGCGATGAGCTGTTTTGTGGATATCCGACATTTCCGTGGGTGCCTTTTTTTGGAGGTGTGCAGAAAGGGCTGGGGTTTGCAGGCGGTGGTGTGGGGCGCAGGATTGGCGCAGCAGTTCTGTCACGGTTATGCGGGAGTTCAGGCGCGCAGCGTGTCGCGGAACTTTTAGGTAAATATCCAGGAGATCGCCGGATCGGTTATTTAGCTTACAGGGGTCTTTTTGTGGGGCGTTTTCTTGAGGAAATTCTGGCCGACGACATTTCACAAGAAGCAGGACAAACTTTTGAGCGATATATGGATGAGACACGCTGGGTTGCCAGCTGTGATTTATCTTCTTCCGGGGCTGTTGCTGGCCTGGAATTGTCACGATATATGTGTTCGCAACTGTTGCGGGATACTGACGCAATGTCTATGGCGCACAGTCTTGAGATACGTGTTCCATTGGTCGACAGGCAGGTGGTGAAGAAGGCGCTGGCCTTTATGAGTTGTAAAACGAGAAAGGGCGATGGTCGAGCTAAGTGGTTGTTAAGGCAGGCGGTTCAGAAGCCACTTCCGCATGATATAGTGAACAAACGGAAACAGGGCTTTGTTTTTCCATGGCAGAAGTGGATGTCCGGCAAAGTGATGACACATCTAGATGGTATGCTTGAAGATACAGATTGTTGGAAAATGCTTCTGAAGAAAGATATTGTGAACAAGTGGAAGAATGGGTATGAAGCAGGACATGTGCATTGGTCCTGTATATGGGGGCTTTATGTGGCAATGATATTTCTTGCGAAGCTTAAAGGCGTTTCGTGTTATAATGATGTTGTCTCGCGGCGATCCAGGTAGTAAAGCTAACAAGTGCTGTTAGTTGTAGAAGGATTATTAATTGAATGGCGTTCGAAGAACATCTTTGATGGTAAAATATTTATGAAAACGGAAACATCATCTTTCAAGCAGATCCGAGACAAAACGGAAAAAGTGTCATCTGATCCGCAGGAGCGAAACAAATTATGGTGGAATGCGCTGCCAATGACATACAGTGACTGGGACGCAGTAAATAGAATTCCTGAAACAGCGGTTGATTTTTGCAGGATAGAGAAGGATTAAAAATCACTCTAAGTTTATTATTTTTCAGATAATATTTTTAGTTATTTTGTGATTTCCAAAAATAAATATCAAAATAGAAAGGAATTCCATTTGCAGATTTTGCAGCATATATTATTTTACTATTTTTAAAACCAAC
>JAQBFJ010000175.1:0-3811 GCA_032123435.1 Verrucomicrobiota bacterium | reverse complement strand
CTGCGGCAAAGCTGTAATGCCTGAAAATCGCCGGAACCAATTCTGACGCGCCTGTGCCACTCATCACGCAAGGCAGGCATCTCCTCTATCGCCACGGCTTCCGGCGCGTATACCATCCTGTAGCCCCCTTCCCGTACCTTCATGCCAATCACAAAATCATCCACGATCGTATTGTCGGGAATGTCATTCCAGAATAATTCACGCCTGATCGCGTATATTGCGCCGTTCGCTCCCAAACATGAATCAACATTGCCCTCAAGCTCCTTCAGAGCCGTCTCCCACTTCCAGTACGCGCCCTCAGCCACGGAGGAATCAAAATCCTGCTGCCCGCCTGAATCATCCGTGTTCTTCAAAATCAGATGCCCGCAAACACCACCTACTCCCGGATCGTCAAAATGCGTCAAAAGTTTCTCAAGCGCGTCCACCTGAAAAATCGTATTCGCGTCCGCGAACACCAGTATCCTGACCGGACATATGCCGCCGCCTGATTTCTCTTGTTCTTCTCCTGTCTTTCCATCACTGATTCGCACCAGATCCTTCAACACCGCGACCTTCCCTCTTCGCACGGGAAAATCATGAACAAAAATATTCGCGCGTTTTCCCGCGAAACTACGCGCTATTTCCACTGTCCGGTCCATTGCCCCATCAACACCCACAATCACATCACAACCGCAAATACCCATCGACGAAATAACACGATCAACTGATTCCAGCAATTTTCCCAGACAAGAACCGATATGCTCTTCTTCGTTATATGCGGCAATCAGAATTGACACTTTCACAGGCATGGAAACAGCCCTGTCTTTTTCTTGGCCCCTTTCACGATGAACTCGACTTGACACAATCTTTAATATCCATGGATACAAAATCCATGTATATGCAAGCATCGCAATAAGGCAAATATTAAATAGACCGACAGATAATTCGATCCGCTCCTGCCATTGCCGGGAGTCTTCATGATGATGGTGTTTCCGCCACCATCCCCTTCTTGAAAAAAGATTCTTTCGCGCCAAACCCAAATGATCTCTCAACATCTTACAAAGTTCAAACATCACAACGCGCGGCGAACGATCAGTCGCCTTTTCCCGTGCCGGCAAGACGCCGACGAAAACAGGCCTCTTTAAATAACTTTCCAGCCTGTCAAGAGCACGCCGCAAATGAAACGGCGAGCTCACCATAATAAGACTCTTGATCTCAGGATGATCATCAAGATAATCGCTCAACGCCTCCATTTCATCATCCGTACCCAGAAACCAGCCTGGCACGATTTGTATTTCCATGCTGACCACGTCGCCAGACAACCCCAAACCAATAGCATCTAAAGCTGTTTTCAGTTTTTCCACGGAATGTTCGGCTTCTGACACCATCCGGTCCTTCGAAGCCAGCCAATGCGACTGCAAAACATCGTTCCCGACAAGCACTATCTTCGGCTTTGATCCGTCTTTCCTGTCAGCGATAAATTTTACAATAGCATCTATCCGCCTGTTCTGATCTTCAGCACCAGCCAGTAAATATAACGCGTCAGCCGGCTCACCGCACACCTGCCTCTCCCTGCATTGAAGCCAGCTGGCTACAGGCCCGGCAAGTATGACGACAAACGTCAGCATCACCACGCATAAAGCGATCAACCATTTGAGTTTTTTATCAAAATGAAACTTCATTGATCCACCTATGATTCTTCATGACTATTCAGGCGCCAGGGTTCAGGGTTCAGGAAATCCGCAAGGGGAGGACCCATAGTTCTCACCATCTTCCCTCACAGACGAATTGGGCCAGCGACGGTCTGACTCCGGCAATTGCTTCTCAAGGGCACGCTCAATACCGTTAAGCATCCGGATGCACTCCTGATATCGAGCGCGATACTCCTCGTATGTCGGCTGAGTTTCATATCCCTTGAGGTGTGCCATGTAAAGGTGATGCACAGTCTCCGCCGCCTCTCCACGGCTTCGATTGATCCCCTCGATCTTGTTGCGAACATGCCGGTCATCGTACTTCTCGGCAAGCTGGGCAGGAGCGCTGTTCGATGAACGTCTGACCTGCGACCCCAATTCGTACTTCTCTTCAGCCGGCCACCGATGGGTAAGCCCGCCTATCTCAATGTGCAGACGACATAGTTTCTGATAGACAACCAAATCTTCTAAGCGTCGATACGTTTCCATGTCTTCCTCCTGAACCCCGAACCCTGAACCCTCCCCGCCCGAGTAGTTATATTTTTCAACTGATTCAAACCACCTTAGCCGGAATGCCCACCGCGGTGGCGCCGTCGGGAACATCATCCACAACCACAGCGTTAGCGCCTATGCGTGTATTGTCACCAATTCTTATACCGCCGATTATCTTGGCCCCTGCCCCGATAAACACATTACTTCCCAATACCGGCGCCTTGTCTTTTTCCGCTCCTATTGTAACCTGGTGTTCAATCATGACATTGCTGCCGCCTTTAACTGAAGAATTAATCACAACGCCATAACTGTGAATCAAAACGAATCCGGACCCGAATTCCGCGTTACGACCTATAATGCACCTGCCGAAAATAACATTAAGCTTGTTAAACATCATCGCCAACAGCGCAAGATGACAAAGCTGAGAAGCCTGCATCAAACGATACATTAACATGGCGAACGTACCATCCGTTAACATGGCTTTAAACACATTACGGCGTGACGCGGAGCCGTAAATCCACTTGGCCTTCGCGCGCACATCCGCCCTGAATAATTCAAGCCATTTCATGTCAGTCCTGACTGTTCTTTAAACAAAAACATTAACCACGGAGTTCACGGAGACACGGAGTATACAGGAAGCCGGAGGTTGCATCAAATCCTGTATCGCTTCGCAATCCCGCATTTGATGCAACATTGCTGCTCTGGAGTAAGAATGGAGACACAATTTAGTCATATATCTCGCCTCACATTGTCCCGACGTGCTTCGTTATTGCCACCTCATTGTTCCCATGCAGGTTGCCATTTCGTTTTTGCCTTATTTACAAGCCCTTTACATTAAATCCAAATATTAACCACGGAGTTCACGGAGACACGGAGTATACAAAAGCCGGAGGTTGCATCAAATCCTGTATTGCTTCGCAATCCCGGATTTGATGCAACGTTGTTATTCTGGAGTAAGAACGAGTCATTCATCATAAAACCATCCGTTTGATGCCATTTTTCAAAACCGGAACATTGAAATTAATCAGCAATCCAACTTTGCACCCTGTAAGCTTCATATATGTCAACAGTTGCGATTCATGAATAGGTTCTAATTGCTTAACGGCTTTTATTTCTACAACAATTTTATCCCCAGCAATAACATCAAGCCTCAAATCATCACCTACCCTTTTCTCTTTGTACATTAGCGGCAATTGAACTTGATTCTTAAAAGGTATATTACGCAATTGAAGTTCATGACACAGACTCTTCTCGTAAATCTCCTCATATAAACCCGGCCCCCAGTATCGATGAACATCAATTGCTGCTCCAATGATCTGTTCTGTCAATTCCCCTTCAATCATCTCTTCTATCTCCCATGGCAAACGTTAATGAAATCTGAAATAAAACTACCGTTTTATCAAGATTTCTTTAACTTCTTCTCTCCTCCGTGCCTCCGTGAACTCCGTGGTAAAAATTAACTCCCCTCCTACTGCTGGACGATCGTGGCGGACCCGGAATTATCATATTGATCCTTGGCCGTAACGACATTATTGCCCATTGCCGAAGAACGCCTGTACACAGCAGTATAGCCGGACTGATTCGCGATCGTGCCAAGCCCCGGATTACTGACACTCCATTCCAGCGGCAACGCCAGATTGTTTGTCTTG
>JAQBFJ010000174.1:0-4176 GCA_032123435.1 Verrucomicrobiota bacterium | reverse complement strand
CGGAGTGAACACAAACATCTGAAGAGGCGCAAACCATGAATATCGGGTCCATGCAAGAATCCATGCGCCTGCGCCCAAGGCGAGACCGAACCAACCCCACCATGGAAAACGAATGAAAGAAACGGTATGCATGCTTGAACGGACATACATATTGACTCTGGCAGAGAAACATTGAACCACCAGAGGAATCAGCGCAAACATGACCAGAACGGCGAGTCCGATAAAGACAGGCCATGAAAACCCGGCATGCGCAACATACTGCGTTAATGGCGGAAATTCCAGATATGGCGCCAGCGAACGGCCTGTGAACAAAATGCCCAGCAAAGGCAGAATTATCATTATCGGGAAGATGCTTATCTTCGCCATAATTCTCAATATTTTTTTCATATTAAAGATGTTTTCCCGCGGATTAAGTCCAATGAACCAAGCAGTTATTTGAAAAATTTACGTTTTATGAATAAAAATCCTGTAAACATCATTCAATATCTTTAATAATAAACAGTCTGCTGTTACCAAACTGTCAGAATCATATATTGCATTAAGCCTGTATTATAATCGGTTATTATGAAGAGTATATCAAGTATCATTTTATACTGTCTGCTGATCAACCTTGCCTCATCCGACCGTGTTCATCAGAACAAAACCAGTATTGCGCCGCCTCATGCTGACTGCGTTGTTCTTCTCCACGGCATGGGTCGAACCGATAAATCCATGAAAAAAATAGAACGGCAATTGGCCGCAAAAGGTTACGAAGTAATCAATCTCCGTTATCTTTCCATGACGGAACCCATCTCGGCACACATGGAACTGCTGGATAAAACTCTGTCCGGCAAATTCAATAACACGTCCAATAAAATTCATTTCGTAACACACTCACTGGGCGGCATACTTGTGCGTCAGTATCTTAAACAGAACACTGATCTGAATGTCGGACGCGTTGTGATGCTGGCACCACCCAACGCGGGCAGTGAGCTCGCGGATATTGCCAAAGATATGCGGCTTCTCCAGATTGCCCTCGGCAAGACAGGCGTAAAACTGGGCACCGGGACGAATGATCTGCCAAAATCACTTGGACCAGTTAAATTCGAATTGGGCATTATTGCCGGAGACCGCACTTTGAATCCGTTATATTCCAGCATGATAGACGGCCCTAACGACGGCAAAGTGTCGGTTGAAAACGCTCGCGTTGAAGGAATGACTGATTTTCTGGTGGTGCATTCCTCTCACACTTTCATGATGCAAAGACAATTCGTGATAGATCAGATTATCTATTTTCTTGAAAACGGTAAGTTCAAGCGGGCTGATCCACGCTAAACACAGCGTCGCAAGGAAAGGAAAACAGGGAAATTTTGACAGGATAACAGGATGGGGACAGGATATTATTACAGCCATTTCTTTCGCTTGAAAAACACACACATGCTCAGCGCGGTCAGGATCATGATAACCCACACGCCGGCATAGCCCATTTCCCATTTAAGCTCGGGCATATTCTCGAAATTCATCCCGTAAACCCCCGCAATAAACGTGAGTGGAATGAATATAGTCGCGATAAGCGTGAGCATTTTCATGGTTTCGTTCATCTTGTTGCTCATGTTGGAAAGGTATATTTCAAACACCGAAGAAAGAACATCACGCAGGCTTTCAACCGTATCCAGAACCTGCACGGTATGTTCATAAACATCCCGGAGATAAGGAATCATTGTTTTATGAATCAGACGTGACTCCGATTTTTCCAGCCCACTGACCAGTTCGCGCAACGGCCAGAGATTTTTCCGCATGAATATTACTTCTTTTTTGAGGTTGTGCAGTTCGTGGACGATATTTCTGTCGGTATTTACAAGCACCTTCTCCTGCAGTAAATCTATCCGGTCGCCAAGATCCTCAAGAACCACAAAATAATGATCAACTACGGCATCCAATAATGCGTAAGCGAGATAATCACAGCCTTTTTTTCTTATTCGTCCTTTTCCTGCACGAATTCGCTCTCTGATGGTGTCGAAAATGTCGCCAGGTATCTCCTGAAAAGAAAGGACGTAATTGCTTCCAAGCACCAAACTCATTTGCTCACTTACAATAGAGCCGTCTTTGGGACTGTGATACAGCATTTTAAAAACCAGAAATAGATAATCACCGTAATCTTCCAGTTTGGGACGTTGACTCGTATTAACGATGTCTTCAAGGATCAATGGATGAATCCCGAAAATATCCCCAAGTTTCTGAAGTACATCCGTATCGTGAAGCCCTGTCATATTGATCCATGTCGCAGTCGACTTGCCGATATATTCACGACATGCTTCCGGTGTTTCCACCACTTTTTCCTGAACTTCTGCTTCATTATAATCTATAACATTAATGACCGCCTTCTCGGTTTTCTTGTCTCCAATGTATACAAGTGTACCTGGCGGTAAACCTGATTTTCGTGATCGTCTTTTACTGGTTAATTCTGTCATCTGGTTTATGAACTCCCCGGCTCAACACGCCGTTATCTTAAATAATTATACGCAAGCCTCCATGCACACGACCCGTGGCAGAGGCTTTATGAATTCCTGTCTTAAACTGTAAGTATAAGCGCCTTGATGCGGAATGATCAATACATCATCTTGTTCAATGCTTTCTCCGTAATATGAATATCCCCATAAATCATGTGGGGTACAAAGAGAACCCATAACCATGCATTCATGTTCCGCCAGGCCGGGCCGGGACAGGTTTATCACCGGAAAATAGTCTGTTTCGAACCGTTCCCAGCCGATAGCATTGGTGCCGGCATCCGTTATAACGAGATCGTCTGCTTTTTTGTCCTGTACCTTCATTAGTATATGCATTGCATCATTGCACAGCCACCTTCCCGGTTCCACGCAGATACGGCAGGAAACATGCGGAAATACGCAGTCTCGCACAGCCCGGCCAATAGCGGACGCAAACTGTTCAATACCCACTGCCGAACATTTGAAGTGTTTCAGTGCCGGATTCAACCTCGGAGAAACAGCGTGTATTATCCGGCCGGCAACTGTACCTGATTCCTGCAGCCATTCACCCTGCGGCGGCCAGAACCCTCCGCCAATATCCAGAAATTTTATCCCCATCCTGTGTTTCTCAGGAAGGTCGCCCAGCGCGGCGCCAATAGCCTTAATGATCTCAACATGCCGATCGGGATCAAGGTTCCAGCTGACATGCGATTGCAACCCGATCAGATTGACATGAGAACTCTTCTCTGCCAGTTGCATGAATCTCGGCAAGTCCGATAACGGAATTCCGAATTTACGCCATATTCCATGTGTTCCGGTCATGATTCGAACACCGGTTTTGACTGATTTGTTATGTAACTTCGCGATCTTCTGCAAGCGATCCAATTCCCCGAAACTGTCCATGAGTACCGTAACGCGATCACTGTTCTGCACTGCCAATGTCAGTTCTTCATCCGTCTTTCCGGGCCCGCTGAAGACTACGCCGTCGGCTCCGCTATCCAGCGCCAGAACAAGTTCCAGGCCGCTGGAGACATCCAGCCCCCATCCGCATCCAACCAATATCCGCGCGATTTCAGGGTTGTTATTGCTTTTCACGGCATAATAAAAATCAACATCCGGCAATTCTTTCGCGAAAGCGCAGGCGAACTGTCGCGCGCGTTCACGCAGGACTTCCGGTTCAATCACATAAAGGGGCGATCCGTATTTCCTGCGCAAGTCCAGGAATTCTTCTTTTCTCCCGATAAAGTCTTTCACAAGAGAACGTATTTCGCCGGCTTCAAGTTCCGGTGTAATTTCACGGAGGCAAGCGGCTGTTTTTTGCAGTGTATTATCCACGTCTTTTATCATTCTAATCCCGTTTCCACTTTCAAAAGACCTGCTATTTCGCGACATTCCTTATCTATTTCATCATAACATGAAGGTTCAAAAACAACATAACCCAACACTCGGGAATCATAATCGTCGGGCGGCAGAACAACTTTATGACCCAGCCCGTATTCCATGTGACATTCGGTTATACGTTTATCCTCTTGTAATGTCCTTACATCAAGCTTTCTTATAATGCCTGGAGTAGATGCAAACAGACGCAGACCGACAAGCTTTTTCCATTTCGACCTTTCCGGAACGGCGGGAAAGATGCCCTCGGCGAAATCAATGGCAAAACCCAGCATGTCCAGTCCGGCACTCTGCAAAATCAGAGGCGGCAGACAAT
>JAQBFJ010000173.1:0-5935 GCA_032123435.1 Verrucomicrobiota bacterium | reverse complement strand
ACTTCCTGATTTCTGATGCCGGGCAAAGGGCGGCGGGGTATGTTGGTGTGGCGCCTGGCGCGAACGAATCCGAATTGCAGATCAGCAAGATTTATATCCAAAAGCAATTACGTGGTCACGGATTGGGGCGAAAATCTCTTTTCTTTATCGAAGATATCTGTCGGCAACGCGGCATCACTAAAATATGGCTTACAGTCAACAGGAATAATAGTGATTCCATTGCATGGTATGAACGAATGGGTTTCATGAATGTGGGGCCAACGGTTAAGGATATTGGTGGTGGATTTGTGATGGACGATTTTAGAATGGAGAAAAGGGTTGGCAGTCAGAAGTTTCCGGTATAATCCGGCAGGATGTCTGCCGGAAAATGTTCGACGGAGAAAGGGAAAAAGAAATGAATGTGATACAGCACATTGCCTTTAATTGCAGGGATTTAAAAACGCAGGAACAATTCTACGTGAAGCATTTCGGGTTTCATCGTTGCAGGACATTTAATGCTGGTACACCGGACGAATTTTTGATGCTTCGTCTTGGGTCGGTGCGTCTTGAGCTGTTTTCGGCGCGTGGGGATGTAAAACATGTCATGGCCAAAGAGCAGGAAGTGGGTTTTGTTCATCTGGCGCTTGAGGTGGCTGACCTTGATGCTGTGATTGCGGGGCTCAAGGCTGATGGCATCAAGACAGAGGAGATTATTGATTGTTCTGCGATTACAGAGGGATTCCGGATCTGTTTCTTTTATGATCCGGACGGCAACAGGCTTGAACTTATGCAGGGATATAAAGACGAGTCCTAAATGTTATTTTTTTCAGGTATAATGGCAATCTATCTGTAATTGTATTGTGAAGCTGGAAGGAAAACATGTTACAGGCGGGGCTTTCTTGGTCTGATGTTATCAATAAATGCGCGGTGGTGGGCGAATCATTCTGCGTGCATTCAGTCTTGAATCCATGCTGTTAAGTTATTAGCATATCTCAATGTCCGGAATACACATAGACTCTCAGGCAATTGCGGCGATTCTCGAGGAGAACGCGCGGAAATATTCGTATAAATTCGGGCCTGAAGAAATAGGTCATGTTCTTGAAGCTGGTGATGGTATAGCGCATGTTGACGGCTTGCCTGGTGTGATGTGCGAGGAGATGGTTCAATTCCCCAACGATATTTATGGAATGGCCATGAATCTGGAGCGTGATGAAGTTGGGGTCATAATTTTCGGCGATTATGCCAAGATTGAACAGGGCGATATGGTAAAGCGCACCACGAGGGTGCTGGAAGTTCCGGTAGGTGAAGAACTGCTTGGGCGTGTTGTTGATCCGCTTGGCAGGCCGATAGACGGCAGAGGTCTGATTGTCTGTTCCGCACATCGTCACGTTGAGTCGGATGCGCCGGGGATTGCGGCGCGTGTTCCCGTGCATCACCCGCTTCATACGGGGTTGAAGAGTATTGATTCTATGACGGCAATAGGACGGGGTCAGCGTGAGTTGATAGTTGGTGATCGGCAGACGGGTAAGACGACCTTGGCGATAGACGCTATTTTGAATCAGGTTGCCGGTGATGTTGTATGTATATACGTGGCAATTGGCCAGAAGATGTCGACTGTGGCTGGTATTGTTGATCTTCTGGAAAGCAAGGGGGTATTAAAGAACTGCATTATCATTGCGGCCACGGCGAGTGATTCCGCTCCTTTACAATACATTGCGCCTTTTGCCGGCTGTGCGATGGCGGAACACTTTGCGTTTTCCGGGCGGGATTCGCTTATTGTCTATGATGATTTATCCAAGCATGCTGTGGCATACAGGGAGATATCTCTTCTTCTCAGGCGGCCGCCGGGTCGCGAAGCGTTTCCGGGCGATATATTCTATTTACACAGCCGCTTATTGGAGCGGGCGTGCAAGTTGAGTCCGGAACAGGGTGGTGGTTCTTTGACGGCTTTACCGATTATAGAGACGAAGCAGGGCGATTATTCGGCGTATATTCCAACTAACCTCATATCGATAACGGATGGGCAGATATATCTTGAGAATTCGTTATTTCATCAGGGGTTCAGGCCTGCGATTAATGTTGGTTTGAGTGTTTCACGGGTTGGCGGCAAGGCGCAGTTGGAGGCGATGAAGAAGGTTGCCTCGAAGTTCAGGATGGATCTTGCTCAATATCGGGAGGTAGCGTCGTTCGCGGAGATGACATCGGAACTTGATCCGGTGACAATGCGTCAGCTTCATCGCGGCGAGCGGTTGGTTGAGATTTTGAAGCAGGCCGAGCATGCGGTCATGCCGATAGAGAAGCAGATTTGCATAATGTGGGCGGCGGCGAATGGTCATCTGGACGATGTGCATACGAGTGATATTTTTAGATTTCAGAAAGAATGGTTTGAGATGCTGGGTAATGCTGATAGCGACATAGGGCGTGCTATTCTGGAAACTGGTGTTTTGACTGATGATACGGAAGCTATGCTGAAGGTATCGGTTAAGCGGTTCAAAGATATGTTCGTATCTACGCGACAAGTTGATGAAGGAGTGTCCGTGTCGGGTTAAGGTTAAGCAGAAAAGAAAGGATTGTTTATTGTGGAGCGAAACCTGAAAACGGTTAAGAGGCGCATTTCCAGCGCGCGCCAGGTGCGGCGCGTGACGACGGCTTTACAGCATGTTTCCGCCGCCCGATTGACAGAATACATGGAGCCGCTGAGATCTTCGCGGATTTATCTTGAGAAATTGAGTGAGTTGTTGAGCGGGGTAGCTCGTGATGTTCGGAATGAGCATTTATTCATGAGATATGGCGCCGACAGGAAGGTGGCGCTTGTTGTTTTGGGGCCCGGGCGCGGGTTGTGTGGGGGGTTGAACGGTGAACTTGTAAGAAAGCTAAAAGATTTCATGGCGGAACATTCAGATGATGTTGTTGATTTAATTATTATGGGCAAGGTAATAGATTCGCGCGTCAGGCGTTTAGGGATCAGGGCTAGAAAAGTATTTCCACAGGCGACTGTTCGTACAAGGGATGGCGACATGCTGGAAATGGCCGGGATTACGGTTAATGCTTTTCTGGCTGGTGAATTCAGGGAGGTGTATATTCTGTACACGGAATATATTTCGCGCGCGTTTCAGCGTCCGACGGTGGTTCGTGTTCTGCCGTTTGTGCAGGGAAGTGATAAGGCTTTGGAGTGGGGTAATGTATTGTTTGAGCCTGAGGCGGGATCTATTCTGTCAAAGCTTGTGCCGGAATATGTCAGGCAAAGCATTGATTGCGCGTTTTTAAACAGTATTGAATCTGAGAATGCGGCTCGTCAGGCTGCGATGACGCGGGCTTCTGAGAACGCTGAAGAGATGATAGAGGAATTAACTGTTGTATACAGCAGGTTAAGACAGGATGGGATAACTACTGAGGTGGTTGAGCTTACTTCTGGCGCGGTACGGGTGTAAAATAACTATGGGTGATGCCGCAGTGGAGGGGCTCAAGTTTTTTTAAGGAGAATCATGTCCAATGGAAGAGTAATTCGCGTTATAGGGCCTGTTGTGGATGTTGAATTTTATGATAATAATCTGCCGGCTCTGCATAACGCGCTGAGATTGTCTGTTAATGAATCACGGAATCTGGTTTTGGAGGTCGCTGAGCATCTTGGTGATAATGTGGTGCGCTGTATTGCGATGTCTGCAACGCGTGGTCTGGCGCGTGGTGTGGAAGTGGAGGATATGGGGCTCCCTATCAGTGTGCCTGTTGGAGAGGAGGCGCTTGGCCGGGTGGTTAATCTGCTTGGTGATGCAATTGATGGTGGTGGTCCGATTGGCAGTGTCAGATTCGAACCGATTCACAAGATGCCGCCTCCGTTTGATCAGCAGGTGCCTGCGATTGAATTTTATGAAACTGGCATAAAGTGCATTGATTTGCTTACTCCATTTCCGCGTGGCGGGAAGGTTGGTTTGTTTGGCGGCGCGGGTGTGGGCAAGACCCTGCTTATAATGGAACTTATTCGGAATATTACGACTGAGCATGGCGGGCATGCTGTATTTGCCGGTGTTGGCGAACGCACGAGGGAAGGGAATGATTTATGGCTTGAGATGAAGGAATCAGGTGTTTTGAAGAACACAGTACTGGTATTTGGTCAGATGAATGAGCCGCCTGGCGCCAGATTGAGGGTGGCATTTTCGGCGCTTACATACGCTGAATTTTTCAGGGATTCGATGAGGCAGAATGTGCTTCTCTTTATAGATAATGTTTTCCGGTTTGTACAAGCGGGTTCGGAAGTGTCTGCATTGCTTGGGCGGATGCCGTCGGCAGTAGGTTATCAGCCGACGCTGGCTACGGAGATGGGCTCACTTCAGGAGCGTATTGCGTCTACACGGCGTGGTTCGATCACGTCCGTACAGGCTGTTTACGTGCCTGCTGATGACATCAGTGATCCGGCTCCGGCGACGGCATTCGCGCATCTTGACGCTTCAATAGTTTTGGACAGGAAGATTGTGGAGATGGGTATTTATCCTGCCCTGGATCCATTAACGTCCACATCTAGTATTCTTACGGCGCAGGTTATGGGGGAGGATCATTATAATACAGCCCGTGAAGTTCAAAGGATACTTCAGCGTTACAAGGATCTTCAGGATATTATCACGATTCTGGGGGTTGAAGAACTGCCCGATACCGACAGGCTGATAGTGAAGAGGGCGAGGCGGATACAAAAATTTCTTTCCCAGCCTAATTTTGTGGCGGAGCAGTTCACTGGTATTCGAGGTGAGTACGTGGCTGTTGCGGATACCATTGCCGGATTCAAGGGCATAATAGAAGGCAAGTATGATGATATTCCGGAGCAGGCGTTCTTGATGGCGGGCTCGATTGATAGTGTATTAAAGAAAGCGAAAGAAATGATGGTTGCATAATGTCGCTATGGAAGAAGTAACGGTTCGGGAGGTCTAATGGTCGAGTTGGAAGGTGATTCAACCCATACTTTTAAGCTGGAGATTGTCACGGCCGGGCGGACGTATCCGGTTCGAGATATTATTTCCGTTGATGTTCCATCTGAGCTGGGGCGTTTGACGGTGCTGGCTGGTCATGAGCAGTTGATTTGTTCTTTGGCCGGCGGCATGGTGAAGATTGTGGCCTCAAGCGGCAAGGAAGAAATGTGGCAGGTTGGGCCGGGCAGTATGTCGGTAATTTCGGGCAAAGCGACTATTTTGGCGCGTTTTGCGGGGTTAGAAGAACCTGCCTCCAATTGAGACGGATATAATTGCTGTCAGGATGCCTATGATCATTCCCATGAAGACTTCCAGTCTGGTATGACCCAGTAATTCGACTAGTTTCTGTTCGGTAAACCTGTGCTCCTTGATAAATTCTTCTATTAATTCATTGAGTAATTTTGCCTGTTGACCGGCGGCCCGTCTGACTGTTGAGGCGTCGAACATGACTATTAGTGCGAACGCCAATGATATAACGAAGACGGGTGACTGAAATCCTGTTATCATTCCGATGGCGGTTGCCAGGCCGGACACCATTGCTGAATGGGCACTTGGCATGCCGCCGGTGCTGACAAAGTAGCGGAAATCGAAACGGCGTGTTTTCAGGAAGTCACACAACATTTTTGCGAACTGTGCGATCATCCATGCGGATAGTGATGACCAGAAACATGAGCTTTTAAAAACGTTGCCGATCGTATCCATCAAGTTCTCCTATCGCGTTAAATAAAGAATGGAAAAGGATTATTACACGGATACGGAACAGTTCGCAATGTTCAAATTGTTTCAGCCCGCATATTTCATGAAGAATCGCATGGGTGTCGCATAAGAAGTTGTAAAACAATGTTTTTGTGTAGTAATTGAAGATTATTTGACAAATACAGTTTGTAACATGGTTTCAGGAAAGAAAAGATGCATGCAATTCTTCACCGGAGGCTAGTCCATGCCTGCCAAGGCCGGCGTTATTGAGGATTCGCGGTATATTCATACAGCTTCGTCCT
>JAQBFJ010000172.1:0-2575 GCA_032123435.1 Verrucomicrobiota bacterium | reverse complement strand
GATGCAAAACATGTCATGGCCAAAGAGCAGGAAGTGGGTTTTGTTCATCTGGCGCTTGAGGTGGCTGACCTTGATGCTGTGATTGCGGGGCTCAAGGCTGATGGCATCAAGACTGAGGAGATTATTGATTGTTCTGCGATTACAGAGGGATTCCGGATCTGTTTCTTTTATGATCCGGACGGCAACAGGCTTGAACTTATGCAGGGATATAAAGACGAGTCCTAGCGCACATTATTCATGAAGAATCTACTGCGAGCGTGTATCTTACACCACCTCAAGGACTTGCCTCGGAACCCGATTTCGACGTGTCTCGACACGCCTTCATCCGGATCCCTTCTCCAAGCCCTTGATCTGTCGCAACCTACACACTTTCGTCACGAAGCTTCATGAATAATGCACGCTAGAACTTAACCGTAAGGATGTGATATTGTAAACAATAAAAATGAGCTATTATTTAATCAATGAGGCGATATGCAGTATGGAGTATTCGGCGACTGCAGGTGTTAATTGACTGCGCATCAGGACAATTCTGGTAATATCCGCACGACCGAAAGATGTGTGTCGTGCCAATACAAGATTGCGACGTAAATCGTTCAGCCCCTTGTTCGACTTTACGCGTCCCAGCGTCAGGTGCGGTCTGAATGTTCGTGTTTCATTGAAAATGCCAAGGTTTTTCATTCGTTCCGCCACTGCTGACTGTAGTTGAGCGAGCGCAGGCGAGTCATTTACTCCAGCCCATATGATCCGGATGGATTTGTCTGAGCCGAAGGAGCCAACACCTTTAAGTTCCAAAGAGAAAGGTTCTACTGTTAAAACCGTTTCATCCAGTTCTCGTTTTATAGCATCAACTGACTGCAGGAAAATATCACCCAGAAAAGCAAGAGAAAGATGCACGTTGTTGGGTTGAACCCATTTTACGTCAGCATGTGTCTTTTTAAAAAGTTCCTGGGTTTCTGAAGTGGCCGTCTTGATCTTGTCCGGCATTTCGAGCGCAATGAATGCCCTGACGTGAGAATCGGCAGAATTTGGCGAGATGCGGTTACCAGGAATAGCTGTCGTGTTTATGATAAGTCTTCTTCCTGTTGCGTTGTTGAATATGTGTTGGCCGTTGAAACGGATGATGTCAGGGCGATTCGTCGCTGGTAGAGCCCTTCGTAAATGTGTTGGTATGCCAGTTTGAACGATATGTCATAATTGAGTCGTCTGTATTTGTCGATTGCGTTTATTGTCCCGTCAATGAGGGGCTGATTCCATATTGCCTGTGGAATATGAGCCCATTCAAGAAGCCAGGCCAGGAGGCATGACAGAATATCAGCGTCAATACAGTCAATTGGCAAGGCTGCCGCGAAAACATCAGTCTCACCGTCAAGAATATGTATTTGCACGGGACTGGGTGGGCCGAGAAGAGACAGTTCCGCAATAGATTCCCTCATTACTTTGCGGAAATCCATCGTGATGAGTGCGTCCCAATTAACATTTGTTCCGGGATACAGATGCTGACGCACCAGCGGCTCGGAACTGGGCGCGCTGAGTTCCATGCGACAGTGTGGAAAATTGTCTTTAACCTCGTCTATAAGACAGGACCAGAACTTTGCCGCGCTATTGGTATATTCAATGTCGTTGATCCATAATGCGTCGGTACCCCAGCGGGCCCGTTGATTATTGCCGGATATTGTGTTTAACAGGCCGGGCATTTAATTATCTTCTCCCGGCGCATCGTGGCGCCGACCTGTAAATATTAAAAGATATCTCATTGGCATGCCATTTGCTTGAATAATTCGTCTGTTTTTTGTTTCCCATGCAATGCTTCAACCAGTTTCAGGGCAAAATTGATGGCCGTGCCGGGACCACGGCCCGTAATGCATGCGCCGTCTTTAACGGTACTCAAATCAGGAGATGCAGGGCAGGGGAGTTTGTCTGTCATTGATGGGTAGCAGACGGCCTTTCTTTTGCCGATCAGACCATGATGGTGAAGCACCACCACTGGTGACGCGCATATAGCGGCGTAAAGACGGTTAGCCGCTGCCTGTTCTTTCAGCATAGAGGTCAGATCCGTGGAATCGCGCAGATGTTCCGCGCCAGGCATGCCGCCAGGCAATGCGATAAGATCATAGGTGATATTCGTGCAATCTTTGATGGATTTGTCGGCGACAAGTTTTGTTCCTCGTGATGCGGTGACTTGTAAATCGTCGACCGAAGCCACGGTTACAATGGATCCGGCGCGTCTTAAGATATCAATGATACATACGGCTTCAATTTCTTCAATTCCGTCTGCTATGACGACAAGCACTTTCTTTGTCATGATTATATCCCTTTGCTTTTCAGGGTTCTGTCAAATATTCTGCCCGATTTTGGGCTAATCAACGTTTCATCAACAACTTGCAACGAAATGGTCTTTCTCCTTGTTGGTTATTGGATATTGAACCCATCTTTCCTCATCATCCCCAATCCAGTTATCCTGCGCGCCCTTCGCAGCTCATTGAGCAAAGCAGGGTGGTAAATATCTTTCTTCTTACCACCCGGCTTGCCTCGTCGAAGCTTCCTTGCGAAGACGGGCGTCCCCGCCTCGAGTACC